>JAZRRQ010000020.1:0-25996 GCA_045650885.1 Vescimonas sp.
GTTCTATCTGATGCAGCAGCCCAACATGATCGTTGCGCCTTCCAAGGCTGTTAACGCCGGTGGTGTTGCGGTATCCGCTCTGGAGATGAGCCAGAACAGCGAGCGCTTGATTTGGACCGAAGAAGAAGTGGATGCACAGCTGAAGAAGATCATGGTTAACATCCACAAGAATTCCATGGAAGCTGCTGAAGAGTACGGCCTGGGTTACAACCTGGTGGCCGGCGCCAACATCGCAGGCTTCAAGAAGGTCGCTACCGCTATGATGGAGCAGGGCTGCTTCTAAGCGAGAAGACGTTCGCGAAAACGTACATCAAAAGATCCCGATGCGAAAGCATCGGGATCTTTTTTTGTGATTTTGCGTGATGAGAAGATGCGTGTTGCATCTTGCCGTTTATGCGCGAATATTGTAAAATTAAACAAGTAAAAAAAGCCATATGCCCGGATACGGAAGTAGGTCTGAAAAGACGACGGCTGGCGGGAATCCATGAGTGAAAAAGACACTCTTATAAGAGTACGAAAAGGGGAGAATGGAATGTCTGCACAGATTTTGACAACAGCAACCAATGCGGTGCTGCCCATTGTGCTGCTGATTCTGTTGGGATATTTTTTGCGCAGCAAAGGTTTTTTGACAGACCAGTTTGTGGCGCTGGGTAATAAGCTGGTGTTCCGCATTTGCTTGCCGGCGATGCTGTTTGTCAACATTTACGGCATTGCGTCCTTGTCCGATATCCGGTGGGATCTCTGCCTTTATACCATTGCGGCGGTGGCTGTGCTGTTTTTGCTGGGTTGGATGATGGCCTTGAGTGTCACGGAGGATCGTCGCAAACGCGGCGTGCTGCTGCAGTGTTCGTTCCGCAGCAACTATGCCATCATTGGACTGCCCTTGGCCACCACGCTGGGCGGAGAGCCGGCGGCAGCGGTGGCGGCTGTTTTGTCGGCGCTGGTGGTGCCGCTGTTCAATGTTTTGGCGGTGATTTCACTGAGCGTGTTTGTGCAGGGTGACGGAAAAGGCGTTGATGCGAAAAAATTGCTGAAAGACGTGGCAAAAAACCCGTTGATCGGCGGCGTGATGGTCGGTATCGTGGCGTTGCTGCTGCGTTGGTGGCAAGAGGCGCAGTTCGGTGCGGTAGTCTTTTCCCTGCAGCGGGATCTGGTGCCGGTATATACGGTGCTGCGGAACCTGAAGGATATCACCTCACCCTTTGCTCTTTTGATGTTGGGCGGACAGTTCCGCTTTTCTGCTGTGAAAGAGCTGTGGAAAGAAGTGGTGGCAGGTACGCTGTACCGCACGGTGCTGGCGCCGCTGGTGGGTGTGGGCGCGGCCGTTGCGCTCAGCGCCTGGGGTGTGCTGCCCTGCGGCGTGGCGGAATATCCGGCGCTGATTGCGCTGTTCGGCTCGCCGGTGGCGGTGTCCAGCGCCATTATGGCCCGCGAAATGCACAACGATGAACAGCTGGCAACCCAACTGGTGGTATGGACCAGCGTCAGCTCAATCGTGACCATCTTTTTGGCGGTGTGTCTGATGATGGGATGGGGACTTTTGGCGATATAAACGATGCACCGGCCTTTCGTCAGGAAGGCCGGTGTTTTTGCGTAAAAGGGACAGACTATTTGACAGCGAGGGACGGATGTGGGATAATGTCAAATGAAACAATATGCGTGTTTTCGGAAAGGAGACGCTTTGATGGATATTTTTGATATTTTAGGTCCCATTATGGTCGGTCCCTCCAGCTCTCACACGGCGGGTGCTGCCCGCATTGGCGGTATGGCCCGGTCTCTTCTGGGCGCAGCGCCGGTCAAAGCGCAGATCCATCTCCACGGTTCCTTTGCTGAGACCGGTGCCGGACACGGTACGGATCGTGCGCTGGTGGGCGGACTGTTGGGCATGAAGCCGGACGATCTGCGCATTCCCCGTGCCTTTGAAGAGGCGGAGAAGGCAGGACTGGTGTATACCATCGACAGAGTGGATCTGCGGGACGCTCATCCCAATACGGCTCTTTTGGAGGTATGGGATGCTGCGGGGAGAAAACTGCAGCTGCAGGCGGCCAGTTTGGGCGGCGGCCGGATTCTGGTGCAGCAGCTGGATGGCATCGTTGTGAATTTTACCGGCGATTTCCATACGCTGCTTATCCGAAACCAGGACGAGTACGGTGCCGTGGCTGCGGTGACCGGTCAGTTGAGCCGCATGCGCATCAATGTGGCCAATATGAGCCTGTGCCGCCGTTCCCGCGGCAGTGAGGCACTGATGGTCATCGAGACGGATCACCGTCTGCGTCCGGCGCAGGTAGACACATTGCGTCGGCTCAGTCCGGTGTTGTCGGTGACTTATTACGAGAAGGAGGACGAGGAAGATGTTTGATTCCGTTGGACAGATCGTTTCTCGCGCCGAAGAAACAGGAAAACTCTTCTGGGAAGTGGTGCTGGAAGAGGATATGCAGGAGCGCGGTGTCACGCGCCAGCAATCTCTGAGCAAAATGTTGGCCGTCTGGAAGGCCATGGAAGATGCCAGCCATAACTATACCGGCCAGCGCCGCAGCGTCAGCGGCCTGGTGGGTGGCGACGGACTGAAGATGCGCCAGTATAATCTCAAGGGCAAGAATCTCGCCGGCGGTTACGTGGGCGAAGTGATTGCCGAAGCGCTGAGTATGGCCGAATCCAATGCCTGCATGTGCCGTATTGTGGCGGCGCCTACGGCCGGTGCCTGCGGCGTGCTGCCTGCGGTGCTGATGCCCCTTTATCAGCGGCAGGAGCTGAGTCAGCAGCAGGTGCTGGAGGCACTGTATGTGGCCAGCGGCATCGGCGCTGTGGTGGCGCACCGTGCCTCCATTGCCGGAGCATCCGGCGGCTGTCAGGCGGAGATCGGCACGGCCTCTGCCATGGCGGCAGGTGCGCTGGTGGCCGTGCAGGGCGGCAGCGCTGCACAGATTGCCCACGCGGTGGCCATGACACTGAAAAATCTCATGGGTCTTGTCTGTGACCCGGTGGCAGGTCTGGTGGAAGTGCCCTGTGTCAAGCGCAACGTGATCGGTGCCATGAATGCCGTCAGCGCTGCGGATATGGCGCTGGCGGGCATCGAAAGCCGCATTGCGGTGGACGAAGTCATCGATGCCATGGGCGATGTGGGTCGACGCATGCCGGTGGAGTTCCGTGAAACGGCGCTGGGTGGTCTGGCTGCCACGCCTACCGGTCAGGAGGTCAAGCGCCGCTTGGCCGAACAGTAAGAGAACCGATCAATCGCAAGGAGAACCTATGCTGCAATTTCAAAAGATTACGCCGGAAACGGCGGAACAGGTGCGTCACTACTATACCGGTTGTGACTATCGCCTGTGCGAATATTCGGTGGGCGTGAAACTGATGTGGCACGGCTACCTCAATGCCTGCTTTGCCGAGGCGGCGGGCTGCCTGATCGTGCGCAGCTGCACGAGGGAGCGGGTGCAGTTTGACTACCCTATTCCCGGGCCGGAAGGCAACGTGGAGGAGGCGCTGCGGATCATCGAGCGCTGGTGCACGGAAAACGGTCACCGTCTGGTCTTTTCGCCGGTGCCGGAGGATAAGGCGCGGGATCTGATGCGCCGCTACCCCTATATGGCGGTGCGCAATGAGCGTGCGTGGAAGGACTACCTTTATCATGCCGGGGATTTGGCCGCTTTTGCCGGACGGCGCTACAGCGGTCAGCGCAACCACATCAATAAATTCCGCAAAAACTATCCTCAGGCCCGCTTTGTGGAGCTGACAGCTGCTGATGAAACGCTGATCGAGCGTTTCTGGCAGGAATATGAGCAGGAGTTCCGCAAGGGCGACAATGAGAGCGCCCGCAATGAATTGCATTACGCCAAGGAGATGTTCGCTCAGCTGCACCGCGGTTGGTTCTGCGCCGGCGGTTTGATGGTGGATGATCATCTGGTGGCGCTGAGTCTGGGCGAGAAGTGCGGCGATACGCTGCAGGTGCACATTGAAAAAGCCCTCTATTCCCACGCCGGAGCCTATCCGACCATGGTGCAGGCCTTTGCCGAGCGCTTTGGCGGTGATGTGGCGTGGATCAACCGGCAGGACGACGCCCACGACAAGGGCCTTCGTACCTCCAAACTGCAGTATCTGCCGGCGGAACTGGCCGGCAAGGTGCGCGTGGCGGTGGGCAGTGAACTGGATATTCTCGAGGAGATCCCGGAGCTGAAGACGCAGCGCCTGACCCTTTCTGCACTGCGGGAGGAGGACAAGGCGGCCTATAATGCTCTGTGCCTGGACGATGCGCGCAACCGCTGGTGGGGTTATGATTACCGTCAGGACCTGCAGGGCGAGCTGACGGAGGATTATTTTCTGGATGTTGCCCGACGCGATTTTGCCAAGCGCTGGGCGGTGAACTTCGCCATCCGTCTGGACGGAAAGCTCATCGGCGAGGCGGTCATGTACAACGTGGACTGGCGCGGCGGCGCTGAACTGGGCGTGCGCATCGCACCGGAATATGCCGGCTGCGGCTATGGTACCGAGGCCTTTGCCGCAGCTGCGGAATGGGGTCTGTACGGCCTGCTGCTGGAGCGGGTGGTGGCCAAGTGCTATAAGGAAAATACGGCCTCCTACCGTATGCTTTCGTCCTGCATGAGAAAGACGGGAGAAGACGAGACGTTCTTTTACTTCGAAAAACTGGTGTAAAACAAGCATATGTCGCCTGCGTCCGGGACATACTGGGGACGTGAGGTGATGCACATGGCAGAAGCATTCTGGACGGAACTGCCTTTGGGTTTGAGCATGGCACTGGCCAAAGATCCTGTGGCCATGAACTATTTCAACGGACTCTCACCCGAAGAACAAAAAGCGTTTGTGGATGGGACACGACACCTGCGCTCGGGAGAAGAGCTGCAGGATTATGTGGCCCGGCTAACTGGAAACATACACTGAAAACCGCCCGACTGGGCGGTTTTTTCCTGCATAAAAGGTCATCTCCTGTGCCATACTGAAAAGAAACGGCAGGAGGCAGGAATGAACGAGGCAAAAACGGGATTTGACAGACGCTGTGCTGTGCTGGATGAACGGCTGGGCGTAGGGCGCAGCTTCGACATGGTGGGACGTACGCTGGTGATCGGTGGGCGGCGGGCAAAATTGTGGGTAGTCAATGGCTACGCGCAGGATTCGCTGCTGGAGCGGATTATTGCTGCGTGGATGCCCATTGAAACGCTGGATGATGTGCCGGATCTGCAAAGCTTTTTGGAGCGGCATGTCAGTGCCTGTGATTCCAAAGTGGAAAGTGATTGGGACAAGGCGGTAACGGCTGTGTTTGCCGGCAAAACGCTGCTGGTGGTGGAGGGATATCCGGGTGGACTGCTGCTGGAGGCCAAGCAGTTTCCGCTGCGCTCAGTGGAGGAGCCGGATGCCAGCCGGGTGCTGCGGGGCAGCCACGATGGCTTCGTGGAAAATATCATGAAAAACGCGGCGCTCCTGCGCCGCCGCATCCGCACGCCGCAGCTGACATTGGAACGGCTGGAGGTGGGGGAGCGATCCCGGACGGATATCGCTCTTTGTTATCTGGAGGGAGAGGCGGATCCGGAACTGGTGGCGCAGCTGCGGGAAAAGATCAATGCCATCGACGTGCGTTCCGTCTCCATGGGACAGGAGAGCATCGCTGAGGCCATCGCGCCGCGACAGTGGTACAGCCCGTTTCCGAAAGTGCGTTACACCGAGCGGCCCGATGTGGCCACCGCCAGTTTGATGGAGGGAGATGTGCTGGTGATGGTGGACAATACACCGGCAGTGATGATCTTGCCCACGACGTTCTTTCGATTTGCCGAGGAGATTAACGACTACTACTTCCCGCCTCTGATCGGCACGTATCTGCAGCTGGTGCGTGTGACGGTTCTGCTGCTGACGGTGTTTATCACGCCACTTTGGTATCTGCTGGCCAAAGAACCAGCGCGAGTCCATGAGAATCTGCATTTCCTGCTGATTCAGGATGACTATGCCGTGCCGCTGATTGTGCAGTTGCTGCTGGTGGAACTGGTCATCGATCTTTTGAAGCTGGCATCCCTCAATACCCCCAACGCGCTGAGTAGCTCCTTCAGTATGCTGGGGGCGCTGATTCTGGGCGATTTTGCGGTGAAGTCACGGTGGCTGGTGCCGGAAGTGCTGGTTTATATGGCCTTTGTGGCCATTGCCAACTACGCGCAGCCCAGCTACGAGATGGGATACGCCTTTAAGCTGTGCCGTATGGCGTTGCTTATCTGCATCTGGCTGGCGGACTGGTGGGGATTTGCCATCGGTGTGGTGGGCATTGTGCTGCTGGTGTCCGTCACCAAGCCATTGGCAGGGAAGGGATATCTCTATCCGCTGATCCCTTTCAACGCCAAGGCGATGAAACGGTTGCTCCATAGGGGACCTATCCGGCGGGAAAACACGTAAAAAGTGCGCGATACAAGACCGTTCTGCTTGAAAGTGGAGCGGTCTTGTGCTATGCTTACTATGTGTTTTTATGTGCAAAGGAGCAGTGCTTTATGGCAGAGCTGAAAGATAAACGGTTATTTTTACTGGATATGGACGGCACGATTTATTTGAGTGATACGCTGTTTGATCACGTGCCGGAATTTTTGGAACATGTGAAAAAAATCGGCGGACGCTATCTCTTTTTGACCAACAACTCTTCCCGCGGCGTGGAGGGCTATATGGAAAAGATGGCCCGTCTTGGAATTACCACCACCCGCGAGGATTTTCTTACTTCCGTGGATGCCACCATCGGCTATCTGCAAAAGGAGCTGGCAGGAAAGAAGTGCTATGTGTTCGGCACCCGTTCTTTCTGCGAGCAGCTGACGGCAGTGGGTATCCCCATCACTACCCAACTGGAGGACGATGTGGATGTGCTGCTGTGCGGCTTTGATACGGAGATGACCTTCCAAAACCTGGAGGATGCCTGCATTCTGCTGCAGCGGGGTCTGGACTTTGTGTCTACCAACCCCGACTGGGTATGTCCCACCTGGTACGGCAGTGTGCCGGATTGCGGCAGCGTGTGCGAGATGCTGTTCCGTGCCACCGGCCGCCGTCCCAAGGTCATCGGCAAGCCTCAGCCGGAGATGGTCTATCTTGCGCTGCAGCGCACCGGCTTTGCGCCTGAGCAGGCCGTCATGGTAGGCGACAGACTCTACACCGATATTGCCAGCGGCGTCAACGCCGGCATTGACACCGTGTTCGTTCTCTCCGGAGAAGGTGTGATGGAAGACATTGAAGAATACAATATCCACCCCACTTGGGTGATGGACCATATCCGCGATCTTTACCGCAGCTTGGAGGCATAAGATATGAAACTCAACTATAAGCGTACAATCCTCGTCGGTTTTGCATTTTTCCTGATTTGTGCATTCTGGCAGATTTATGATGTGACCATTGCCATGACGCTTACCAGCAAGTTTGGTTTGAGCCAGACTGCCTCCGGTATTGTGATGGCGCTGGATAATGTGCTGGCGCTGTTCCTGCTGCCTTTGTTTGGCGCGCTGTCCGACAAAAAGGTGAGCAAAAGCGGACGCCGCACCCCCTTTATTCGTGTCGGCGCCGTTCTGGCGGTGGTGCTGTTGCTGGCCCTTTCCTTCGTGGACAATGCCCAGCTGAAAAACATCCAGCGTTATTCCAAGGTCAACGATCCCGCTACGATGGAGCTGATCTATGATGAGCAGAAGGACACCGTTCTGCATACGCCTGAGGGTGTGGCCTACAAGCTGTCCGATCTCTACACGCGGGAAGAATTTGCGCAGCTGACCACCGACTCCAAGACCACGGAACTGAATAAGTTTGGCCGTGAAGTGGATGTTAATCTCTACACCCGCCATGTGGTGCCTGCCCGTCAGGCCTGCGCCGCTGCTGTGACGGGGGAGAATCCTTCTGTGCTGATCGTGTTCCTGGCGGTGCTCTTGCTGCTGCTGGTGTCTATGGCGACTTTCCGCACCCCTGCTGTGGCCCTGATGCCTGACGTGACGCTGAAGCCTCTGCGTTCCAAGGCCAATGCTGTGATCAACCTCATGGGTAATGCCGGCGGTATTATCGTGCTGGGTATCGGCTCGGTACTGGCTATTTCCAAGGTCAAAAATGCTTACATGAGCTATACCGGCGTTTACGCGGTGGTGGGCGGCATTATGCTCATTGCGCTGCTGATCTTCCTTGTATGCGTAAAAGAACCCAAGTGGGCGGAGGAAATGCGCCGCAGCAGTATTGAACTGGGCCTCGAGAAGGAAGAGGAACCTGCACAGGCGGGCCAGAAGAAAAAACTGAGCAAGGCGGAAATGTGCAGCCTGATCTTTTTGCTGGCCTCCATCGTGCTGTGGTTCTTCGGCTACAACGCCGTGACCTCCAAGTATACTGTCTATGCCCAGAATGTGCTGGACAAGGATGCCACCACCACGCTGCTGCTGGCCAATGTGGCTGCCATCGTTGCCTACCTGCCGGTCGGTATGGTGGCCTCCAAGATCGGCAGAAAAAAGACCATTATGGCAGGCGTTGCCATGCTGTTTACGGCTTTCTTTGCTGCATGTTTCATGACGGCGTCCTCTCCCTCCTGGCTCATGTCCTGCATGTTCTGTTTGGCGGGTGTGGCTTGGGCTACCATCAATGTCAACTCCTTCCCTATGGTGGTGGAGATGTGCACCGGCGCCGATGTGGGAAAGTATACCGGTTTCTATTACACGGCATCCATGGCTGCTCAGTCCCTTACCCCCACTATTTCCGGTATTTTCATGGACCGTATTGCCATGACGACCCTTTTCCCCTATGCTTCTGTGTTTGTGGCGCTGGCCTTTGTGACCATGAGCTTTGTCAAGCACGGTGACAGTAAACCCCAGGCCAAGCGCGGTCTGGACGCTCTGGAAGGCGCGGAGGACTAAAAAATGACCGAACTGATGATTGTATTGGCCGTTGTGTTGGCGGCGCTGGTTGTTTTTGAACTGTATGTTCTGGCGCTGCAGTGCCGCAACGGACACCCCGGGCTGAAAGAGCTGCGGCTGTTCCGCTACGCGCACCGCGGCTATCACGATAAACCCCAGATTCCTGAAAACTCCATGGCGGCATTTCGCCGTGCGCTGCAGAATTACTACGGTGTGGAGCTGGATGTGCACCTGATGCGCGACGGCAATCTGGCAGTGATCCATGACGACAGCTTGAAGCGCACTGCCGGCGCAGATGTCGAGATTGAAGACCTGACGGCCGCAGATCTGGAGAACTACCGACTGGAGGGCACGGATGAAAAAATTCCGCTGTTTTCGGAAGTTCTGGCGCTTTTTGAAGGTAAGACGCCGCTGATCGTGGAACTGAAGTCGGCACGCGGCAATTATCGGGAACTGACGGAAGCGGCCTGCAAACTGTTGGATCAGTATCAGGTCAGCTACTGCATCGAGTCCTTTGACCCGCGCTGCATCATGTGGCTGCGGAAGAACCGCCCCGATATTATCCGTGGTCAGCTGTCCTATGCGTTCCCCAAGAAGGCGGGCGACAACATGAGTGCGCTGCGCCGCTTTGTGCTGCGCAACATGCTCTTTAACTGCGTGGCCCGGCCGGACTTTGTTGCCTACAAACTGTCGGATCGCAAGCATCTGAGTGTTAAGTTGTGCCGCAAAATTTATAAGGTGCAGGAAGTGAACTGGACCATCAAAACAAAAGAGGAGATGGAGGAAGCCGAACGCCTTGGAAATCTGGTGATTTTTGAGCAGTTCGATCCTCGGGGATAACGTATGAGAGTAATTACAGGGTCTGCCCGCGGCAGACGACTGAAGGAACTGCAGGGTATGGAGACCCGCCCCACCACCGGCAAGGTGAAGGAGTGTTTGTTTTCCATTATCCAGTTTGATATTGAGGGCCGCCGTGTGCTGGACCTGTTTGCCGGCACCGGTCAGTTGGGTATTGAGGCTCTCAGCCGCGGCGCTGCTGAGGCAGTGTTTGTGGAAAAGCGCATGGACGCGGTGCGTCTGGTGAAAGAAAACCTGGCGCTGTGCCAGCTGCAGGATAAGGCTCGCGTTCATGCGGGCGATTCTCTGGCGTATCTTCGCAGCGGCGAGAAGTTCGATCTGATCTTCCTTGACCCGCCTTACGGCTCCGATTTGCTGGATCAGGCGCTGGAAATGATCACGGCGTTTGACATTTGCCGTGCGCATGGTATAATTGTAGCAGAAAGTGCGGCAGACAAGGTATTGCCTGTTCTGCCGGCGCCGTATCGGCTGTATCGTGAGTATCGCTACGGCCAGATCAAGCTGACGGTGTTTCACCGTGACGGAAACGAGGACTGAGAACACATGAAGATTGCGATCTATCCCGGCAGCTTTGACCCCATCACCCTGGGGCATCTGGATATCATCCGCCGTGCAGCGGCCTGCTTCGATAAGGTATATGTCTGTGTCATGGTCAATTGCGAGAAAAAGAATCCCATGTTCACAGAGCAGGAGAGACTGGAGCTGATCCGCCAGTCGGTAGCGGATATCCCCAATGTGGAGGCGGAACTGTGGGGCGGCCTGCTGGCTGACTACGCGGTGGAGCGTAATTCCCGCATTCTGGTCAAGGGCCTGCGCCACGCCACGGATTTCGATCAGGAATACCAGATGGCGGCTATCAATAAGGGTCTGTGCGCTGATCTGGAGACGGTGTTTCTGCCTGCCAGTGCGGCTTACCAGCATTTCAGTTCCACCATGGTGCGCGAGATGATCCGCTATGGCCAGCCGATGGAGAAATACGTTCCGGCTGCCGTGGTGAGCGAACTGAACAAACGTAAATAATTCTATCATAACGGGTAAATCAGAGAAAGGAATGGGCTTTATACATGGAAGAGAAAGACGTTCAGCGTTTATTGGATATGCTTTACGGCATGGTGGACGAGGCGAAGAGTGTCGCCTTCAGTTCTGAAAAATGCATCATCAATCGTGACGAGGTGCTCGATATTCTGGACGAGATCCGCGGCAAGCTGCCGTTGGAACTGAAGAAGGCCCAGGAACTGCTTCGTGCCCGCGATGAGTTTGTGGCTAACGCCAAAAAGGAAGTCGAGCGCATGCTGCGTCAGGCTGAACTGGATGCCAAGACCATCGTCTCTGAGAGCGAGACGCTGCAGCAGGCTCGTCAGAAGGCCGGCGAGATCATTCGCCGTGCGGAGGAGCGTTCCAAGGAACTCTATCATGTGGCCAACACCTATACCGAGGATGCCCTGCGCCGTACCGAGGAGGCAATCCAGGCCGCTCTGGATGAGGTGAAGGAATCCCGGATCCGCTTCCGTGCCGCTTCTGTTGAGAAGATGCAGGCACAGAAGCAGGAAATCGTGGAAGAGGAAGTGTAAAAACGGCAGGAGAAAATTGACGAAATTTTCGGCCCGGTTTTGTGCATTTCCACAAGGACAGATTTCCCTTTGAAAAGGTCAAAAGCGACAAACGAATATTTAGTGAGTGAAAAACGCACCAGACACAAGATGTTGTGTCTGGTGCGTTTTTTGTGTCTTTTGCAACAGGGTGAATCTTTCGCAATCTCTGGAAAAAATGGGAAAAGGCGGGAAAATGGCAGGGAAACGACGGGAAATGCCGAGAAAAAATTCCTTGCAATCGAAGAATAAATCGTTTATACTCAATGCATAAGTGGGGAAATGTGGGGGTAGTGCCCCTATTTGTGGGGTCTGATCCCACGGTTTTCCCGAAGACCGCGAGATACCACGCAAGGAGGTGACAGGAATGACCGGTCAGTATGCCCATAATATCGATGCCAAAGGTCGTCTGTTCATTCCTGCCAAGTTGCGTGAGGAATTGGGTGAGACGTTCCATGTGACCATCGGTCAGGATGGCTGCCTGTCGGTCTTTTCCGATGCCAAGTGGGAAGCCATTATGGAAGATCTGAAGACCAGATCTTACAGCGAGGTCAAAACGCTGCGTCCCATGTTTGCCAATGCTGCCGACTGCGAGCCGGACGGTCAGGGTCGTATTCTGATCCCTGCTCTGCTGCGCAAGTATGCTTCTTTGGAAAAGGAAGTGGTCGTGGTGGGAAGCTTTGATCGCGTGGAGATCTGGAACGCCCAGCGCTGGGCTGAACTGGAAACTGCTGCCTTCGATTCCGGTGCGCTGGAGAAGGCGATGGAAGAATTGGGGCTGTAAAAAATGGCATTTGATCGTAACGCAGCCGAGGATCAGTCCTACGGCCATAAGCCGGTGTTGCTGGACGAATGTCTTGATGCGCTGGCCATCCGTCCTAACGGTATCTATCTGGACGGCACGCTGGGCCGTGCCGGACATTCTCTGGAAATTGCCCGCCGCCTGACCACCGGCCGCCTGATCGGTGTTGACCGCGATGAAACGGCGCTGGCAGCGGCAGAAGAGCGTCTGGCTGAGTTTCGTGACCGGGTCAGTCTGGTGCACAGCAATTTCAGCTGCATCCATGAGATTCTGGACAGTCTGGGACTGGACAAGATCGACGGCATGCTCTTTGACTTGGGTGTGTCTTCTCCGCAGCTGGATGATGCCCAGCGTGGCTTTTCTTACATGCACGATGCGCCGCTGGATATGCGCATGGATCGCACCGCGTCGCTGACGGCTCGCGATGTGGTCAATACCTGGCCTTACGAGGAACTGCGCCGCATTCTCTTTGAATACGGCGAGGAGCGCTACGCGCCTGTTATTGCCAAACATATCGTCCGTGAGCGGGAGATTGCACCCATTGAGACCACCGGCCAGCTGACGGATATGATTAAAAAGGCTATGCCGCCTGCCGCGCTGCGGGAGAAGCAGCATCCGGCCAAGCGCAGTTTTCAGGCCATTCGTATTGCCGTCAACGGCGAGCTGGACGAGCTGGTGCCCATGATGGAGGCTGCAGCGGATCGCCTCAATCCCGGTGGCCGTCTGGCGGTGATCTCCTTCCATTCGCTGGAAGACCGGATCATCAAAAAGACCATGCAGCGTCTGGCGACCGGCTGCACCTGCCCTCCGGAATTTCCGGTGTGCGTGTGCGGCAAACAGCCGAAAATGAAGCTTGTTACCCGCAAGCCCGTGGTATCCACGGATGCGGAACTGGAATACAACCACCGTGCCCGCAGCGCCAAGCTGCGTGTGGCGGAAAAGGTGTAAAAAATCTTACGAAAGGAGCTCTTTGACCATGGCTGAACTGAAGAGAAAACCCACCAGCCCCGTGTACGGAAACCTGGCTTATGATCTGGATACGCTGGTCAGAGAGCGTGCCCTGGAAGAAGCCGGGCGTATGCCCGAGCAGCCCCGCCCTGAGCGGCGCCGTGAGCAGGAGACTGTGCAGCGTACCCGCGCCCATGCGGCGCCCCAGCCTAAGGCGCAGATTTCACCTCTGGTGCTTGGCAGCGTCGTGGTGCTGGCGGCCATGGTTGTGGTGCTGTTGATGGGCTATGTGAAGTTGACCCAGATCTCCAGCCATGTGACGGAAATGAAGGCGGAGATGGATCGTCTGAATACCGAGCATGTGGGTCTGCTGACCGAATATGAGCAAACATTTGACCTCTCTACGGTAAAAGAAGTGGCAGAAGCTGCCGGCATGAGCAAGCCCTCCGCCGGCCAGATCGAATATGTGGAACTGGGCGGTGCGGATAATGCGGTGATCTACGCTGCCGGTGAGGACGGGGTTCTGGAACAGGCCTTTGCCTCGGTAAAGGGCGGGATCCTTGCCCTGCTGGAATATTTCCACTGAGCACCGCCATATAGTAAACATGCGCAAGGAGTAAGAAGGTGACTTCTTGCTCCTTGCTTGACATTCCGGCCCGCACAGAAGAAGCGGCGTGCCGATGCAGGAGCTGACAGGAGGATACACTGTGGCCAATCAATCGAACCAACCAAACCGCAAATCCGAGAAGATCCGCCGGGCCAATCGCCTGATCCAGACCAGAACGTTCATCGTGATGCTGGTGATGGGCCTTGGCGTATTCGCGCTGGTATTTGCCAAACTATACGGTCTGCAGATCATCCGCCACGAAGAACTGCAGAATAAGGCGCTGGACCAGCAGACCCGCAGCACGGAGATCACCGCCAACCGCGGTACAATCTATGACCGCGGCGGCAATATTCTGGCCATCTCCGCCACAGCAGAAACGATTTTCCTCTCGCCGCTGGAACTGGCAGAAGAACTGGCCAAGGAGGAGACGACCTGGACAGCTGACTTTCTGGTGGATCACCTGTCCCGGATTCTGGACATCAACCCCGAGAGTATCTATCAGAAAATGGAGCGTACTTACTCCCAGTACGAAGTGCTGAAACTGCGTGCGGAAGAGGAGATTGCCAATGAAGTGCGCCGTTTCCTCAACGAAAACGACATTCGCGGTGTCTATCTGGTAACCGACGCCAAACGCTACTACCCTTACAGCACACTGGCGTCTCACATTGTCGGTTTTGTTGGCACGGATAATACGGGTCTGTACGGCCTGGAGGCTCGTTACGAAGAGCAGCTGGAGGGACAGACCGGTCTGGTAGTCACGGCCCGTGACAACGCCGGTAACGACATGCTGTACGCCTACGAGAAGTATTACGGCGCCGAAGACGGCCATGATCTGGTGCTGACCATCGACACGACCATCCAGTATTATCTGGAGAGTGGCCTGGCGGAGATGGTGGATAAATTTGATGCCGCGGAAGGCGCTACCGGCATTGTAATGAATGTCAACACCGGTGCCATTCTGGGCATGGCCTCCTATCCGGACTACGATTTGAACGAATTCTCCACCGTGATGGATGAAGATCTTCGTCAGGCAGTGGCAGACGGTGAGATCTCGCTGGGTGATGCACAGCTGCGTCAGTGGCGCAATAAGGCTCTCAACGATACCTATGAACCCGGCTCTACGTTTAAGATTCTGACGCTGGCAGCAGCGCTGGAGGAGAATGTGGTGGACGAAAGTACCACCTATTACTGCGATGGCTACATTACTGTGCTGGGACAGCGGATCAATTGCTCCGGTCATCATGAGGGGCAGACATTGAAGGATACAGCGGCCAACTCCTGTAACCCGGCATTCATTACTTACGGCATGGATTTGGGTACGGAGACCTTTTACGAGTACATGAAATCCTTTGGCCTCATGTCCGGTTCCGGTGTGGATCTGGACGGCGAGGCTACCGGCATCTTCATTGCGCCGGAGAACTTCACCCAGCTGGATTTGGCCTGCTATGCATTTGGCCAGAACTTTAATGTAACTCCCGTTGCGCTGGCAGCAGCGCAGGCAGCCTGCATCAATGGTGGCTATCTGCACACGCCTTACGTGGTAGACCGTGTACTGGACGAGAGCGGAACGGTGGTCTATCAGCACGATACCACACCCATCCGTCAGGTCGTCAGTGAAGAAACTTCTGCCAAGGTGCGTGAGTGTCTGGAGTATGTGGTCTCCGACGGCACGGGACGCAACGGTCAGGTGAGCGGCTACCGTATTGGCGGTAAGACCGGCACGGCCGATAAAGGCCAGACCGGCGAGATCGTGGTATCTTTCGTGTGTTTTGCTCCGGCAGATGATCCGGAGATCCTCATGCTGCTGGCGCTGGATACGCCTGCCCGCGATACGGGTACCTATCCCTCCGGCGGTGCGATGGTGGCACCTGTGGCCAGCTCCATCATGTCCGAGATCTTGCCCTATCTGGGGCTCGATCCCACCTATTCTGCCGAAGAACTGCTGGGTGCCGATACAGCGGTACCTTCCGTAATGGACATTTCCCTGCAGGAGGCTAAGGATAGACTGAGCAGCAAGGGATTTGGTTATAAAGTGGTGGGCGACGGTGATACTGTGACTGATCAGACCCCTGCTGCCGGTGCCATGATCCCGGGTAAGTCCACCGTAATCCTCTATGCCGGAACGGAGAAACCGAATGAGGAATGTACGGTTCCTGCTCTGATCGGTAAAACGCCTGCTGAGGCCAATGTGGCTGCGACCAATGCAGGACTGTTCCTGCGATTCACTGGAACGACAGCCAGCACATCCGGATCTGTCCGCGTGCTGAGCCAGTCGGAGAATGTGGGAACAAAAGTGCCGGCCGGAACGGTAATCACCGTTCAGCTGGGTGATACTGCAGTCATTGATTAGTCGTTTGGAAAGGAGCAAACTGTGTATTGAAGCTGAAGGACCTTTTACAGGGCGTTCAGATCATATCCGTTCAGGCCGATGCCCAATGCTGTGTGCGGGGTATCAGCTGCGATTCTCATCGCGTGGAGGAAGGCGACTTGTTTGTAGCCATTCCCGGAACCAACCTGGACGGTAATCAATTCATCACAGAAGCTTTTGAAAAAGGCGCCGTGTGCGCCGTGTGCCAGCGTCCTCCTGCATGTGATATTCCCTATGTGGTGGTACCGTGCACCAGAAGGGCATTGGCGTTGTTAGCGGCCAATTATTACGGCCGTCCTGCCGAAGAGCTGACCCTCATCGGCGTTACCGGAACCAACGGAAAGACCACCACTACGTGGCTCATCAAGCATATCCTTGAGGGTAAGGCCGGTGCCAAGGTGGGGTTGATCGGAACGGTGGAGAATCTGGTGGGTGAAACGGTGCTGCCTGCGCAGCGGACCACACCCGATGCACTGCAGCTGCACCAGCTGCTGCGCCGTATGGCCGATGCAGGCTGCAGCCATGTGGTGATGGAGGTGTCGTCTCACGCGCTGGCGCTGGAACGGACCTACGGAATCGGGTTTGATGTAGGACTTTTTACCAATCTGACCCAGGATCATCTGGACTTTCACGGAACCATGGAGCGCTACTGTGCCGCCAAGAGCAAACTGCTGCGCAGTTGCCATGTGGCGGTGTATAATGCCGATGATCCGTGGAGCCGACAGATCCTGCAGGGCAGCACTTGCCCCCGTGTATCTTACGGTTTGACAGATACCTGCGATCTGTGGGCGAAAGATGTGCGCTTCGGTGCAGACAACGTGGCTTATACAGTCTGCACACCGTGGGAAGAGCTGTCGGCCGGTTGTGGCATTCCCGGTGCGTTCAGCGTATATAATTCCCTTGCTGCCATGGCGGTGTGCCGGCAGCTGGGTGTTCCGCTTAGCGATTGCCGTGATGTGCTGCTGCGTGATGGCGGGGCAAAGGGCCGCATGGAGACAGTCCCTACGCCCGGAAAAGACTACAGCGTGATCATCGATTACGCGCATACCCCGGATGCGCTGGAAAATATTCTGCAAACGGTGCGTGGATTTACCGAGGGCCGCGTGATCGCAGTGTTTGGCTGCGGCGGTGACCGCGATCGAAGTAAGCGCGCGCAGATGGGTGCCATTGCTGCGCAGCTGGCAGATGTGGCGGTGGTTACTACTGACAATCCCCGCACGGAGCGGCCGGGCGATATCATCCGGGATATCCTTGCCGGAATGGACGGCACTGACCCTGTCGTGGTGGAGAATCGAACCGAGGCTATCTGCTGGGCGTTGGATCATGCCGCTGCGGGTGATGTGGTGGTGCTCTGTGGCAAGGGACACGAAACATACCAGGAAATCGGGAAAGAACAAATTCATTTGGATGAGCGGGAGATCGTGGCAGACTATCTGCGTACGCATCTGTCGTAAAAGAGAAAGAATACAAAAGAAGCCGCTGACAGGCGGCGGGAGGAGTGTACGTTATGATGAAGATTATTCTGGCGGCTGTGATCAGTCTGGTGGTGTCGGCAGTGGCCGGCAAGCTGTTGATTCCGGTGTTGGTACAGCTCAAGGCCGGTCAGAGCATCAAGGAGATCGGCCCTACCTGGCATATGAATAAGCAGGGTACCCCCACCATGGGCGGACTGATGTTCATCATCGGCATCGGCATTGCCATCTTTGTCATGGGTTGGTCCGGCATGCTGCAGGGTGACTATTCCCACCTGTATGTGTATGCCTTTGCTCTTGTTTTTGGTGTCATCGGCTATATTGACGACTATCAGAAGGTGAAGCGTAAGCAGAACACCGGTCTGACCGGTATCCAGAAGTTCCTGCTGCAGCTGGCGGCTGCCGTGGCCTTTTTGTGCCTGATGCGCTTTGAGGGTATGCTGAGTCCCAATCTGTATGTTCCCTTCCTGAACATCGAACTGGTGATGAGCTGGGTGGTGTATCTGATCTTTGCCGCCTTTGTCATCGTGGGTACTGTCAACGCCGTCAATATCACCGACGGTCTGGACGGTCTGTCTTCCAGCGTGACCATTCCTGTGGCACTGTTTTTCGCTGTGCTGGGCGGCTACTGGGGTCGTTATGAGCAGCTGGGTATTTTCGGTGGCGCCATGGTGGGCGGTCTGGCCGCTTTCCTGATCTATAACCACTATCCTGCCAAGGTGTTCATGGGCGATACCGGCTCGTTGTTCCTGGGCGGTGCTGTAGCAGCGCTGGCCTTTGCCTATGATATGCCCCTGATCCTGATTCTGGTGGGTATCATTTATATCTGCGAGACCATGTCCGATATCATTCAGGTGGGCTATTTCAAGCTGACCCACGGCAAGCGCTTTTTCAAAATGGCTCCTCTGCACCATCACTATGAGATGTGTGGCTGGAAAGAGACGAAGATCGTTGCCGTATTTTCTACCGTCAGCGCCATCTTCTGCGTGCTGGCATTCCTGGGCGTTATGAATCGCTATATCGCCTGAGAAACTCTGCTGATTGTCATAGAAAAACATGCGAAAGGAGGGGGAGAGTGTTGACCCGCGAAGAATATCACGCACAAAAAGCGCGCAATGACAAGCGTCGCGCCGTAGAGCGCCGCGGCCGTGAGGCTGCCAAGGGATCGATGGATCTGCCGTTTCTGCTGCTGACGCTGCTGCTGACGGGTATCGGGCTGATCATGCTCTTCTCCGCCAGTTTTCCTTCGGCTTATTATGAGTCCGGCGATGCGACTTACTACGTTAAGCGTCAGGCTGTCTTTGCGCTCATGGGCACTGCTGCGATGCTGGTGATGGGAAAAATCAACTACCAGCGCCTGCGCGGCACAGCAAAGCTGCTGTTGGGTTTCTCCATCTTTCTGCTGATTCTGGTGATCATCCCCGGCGTGGGTATCACCGTTAATAACGCTACCCGCTGGCTGGGCATCGAAGGTGTGTTCACGTTCCAGCCTTCGGAGATTGCCAAACTGGGTGTCATCATCTACTTCGCCGACAGTATTTCCAAAAAGAAGGAGAAGATGGAAGACCTGAAGGCAGGTCTCCTGCCGTATCTCCCCATTCTGGGCTGCATTGCCATTTTGATGATGCTGGAGCCCCATCTGTCCGGTACGATCCTCATTGTTGGTATTGGCATCATCATGATGGTGGTGGGCGGCTTGAACCGTCTGTGGATTCTGTTGGGCTTCGGCGGCGTGGGCGGCGTAGCAGTTGCCTATGTCAAGCTGGTGGAAGCCGAGATCATCACCTACGGTGCCGGCCGTATCCTGATGTGGAAGGATCCTTGGCTGGATTACAGTAATGCCGGCTATCAGATGGCACAGAGCCTCATTTCCATCGGCTCCGGCGGACTGATGGGCGTGGGCTTTGGCAAAGGCCGTCAGAAATTCCTCTTCCTGCCGGAAGAGCATAACGACTTCATTTTTGCCGTTATCTGCGAGGAATTGGGTCTCATCGGCGCCAGCCTCATCATTCTGGTATTTATTCTGCTGATTCTGCGCGGCTTCTGGATCGCCCTCCATGCCCGTGACCGTTTTGGCGCGCTGCTGGTGGTGGGCTGTATGACGCAGATCAGCCTGCAGACCTTTTTGAATATGGCCGTGGTTACGGGCTTACTGCCCGCCACCGGTATCTCTCTGCCTTTCTTCAGCTACGGCGGCACGGCGTTGGCGCTGCAGTTGGTGGAAATGGGCATCGTATTGAGTGTTTCACGCCAGATCCCGGCACCCAGGAACGGGTAAGGAGGAAAAAAGATGAATGTAATTTTTACTTGCGGCGGCACAGCGGGCCACGTGAATCCTGCGCTGGCTCTGGCCGGTTATATGTGCAAGCTGGACAGCAGCACCAAGGTTCTCTTCGTCGGTACGCCCGACGGCATTGAAAAGCGCCTTGTGGCCAAGGCGGGATACGAATACCGCGCTGTTGAGTCTTCCGGTTTTTCCCGCTCCATTAGCCTCTCCGGACTGAAACATAACATCAAGACGGTGAAAAATCTGTTGACGGCACCTGCACAGGTCAATCGCATCATCAAAGAATTTCAGCCTGATCTGGTGGTGGGTACCGGCGGTTATGCCAGCTATCCTGTGGTGAAGTACGCTGCCGGAAAGGGGATCCCCACGGCGGTGCACGAGTCCAACATGGTACCGGGCCTGACTACCAAGATGCTGGAGGCCTTTGCCGACCGCGTGATGGTGGGCTTTGAAGAGTGCCGCGCGTTGTATCGCAATCCGGAAAAGATCGTGGTCACCGGCACGCCGGTGCGCGGCGATTTCTTTGATCTAACCCGTCAGCAGGCTCGTGAAAAGCTGGGACTGACGGATGAGCGTCCGCTGCTGGTTTCTTTCTGGGGCAGCCTTGGCGCCAGCACCATGAACGAAAAAATGCTGGACTTTTTTGCCTGTGAGGTAGCAGAGGGGCAGCCTTTCCACCATATCCATGCGGTGGGTTCTTCCGGATGGCAGAAGATGGAGGTTGAACTGACGCAGCGCGGTCTGACGAATTGTCCCGGTCTGGATGTGCGGGAGTATATCCATGATATGGCTACCGTCATGGCTGCGGCTGATCTGGTGCTCTGCCGCGGCGGCGCCTCTACCGTCAGTGAGCTGACAGCTCTGGGCAAGCCGGCGATCATGGTTCCCTCGCCTTATGTGACCAACAACCATCAGGAGAAAAACTGCCGCATTCTGGAACGTCACGGCGGCGCTGTGGTGATGCTGGAGCCGGAGTTGAGCGGCGAAGCACTGTACGAAACGGCACGGGATATTCTTTCCGATGCTGAGCGCCGCGCTGCCATGAGCCGTGGTATGGCCGAACTGGGCATCATCGATGCCACCGAACGTCTGTATGCCACGGTGATGGAGATTTGCAGATAATTGACACACCCCAACCGCCTTTTTGCATATGATGGCTTAGATTTGCGATGAAAGGCGGCGTAAGGTATGCGTTACCTATCCCTGGAAGGGGGCCGGCCTTTGGCCGGTGAAGTTGTGGTGCAGGGCGCCAAAAACAGCGTTTTGCCCATTTTAGCGGCGTCGATACTCAGTAAGGAGACGTGCCGCATCCGTCACTGTCCCCGGTTGAGTGATGTCGATACCGCCGTTGAGATCCTGCGCCATCTGGGCTGCCGGGTCTGGTGGGAAGGGGCAGATTTGGTGGTGGAGCCTTCTGTTGTCAGCTGCTGCGATATCCCCGACGCCCTCATGCGGCGTATGCGTTCGTCGGTGATTTTTCTCGGTGCAATCCTCAGCCGCTGCGGGCAGGCGGAGATCTCTTATCCGGGTGGTTGTGAACTGGGGCCGAGACCGATTGACCTGCATCTGTCGGCGCTGCGGACGCTGGGCGCCGATGTGCGCGAGCGTGGCGGCTGCGTTAGCTGTACGGGCGGCAAAATGAACGGTGCGGAGATCGTGCTGTCGCTGCCCAGTGTAGGAGCTACGGAAAATGCCATTCTGGCGGCCTGCAGCGCCAATGGAACAACGGTTATCTCCAACGCGGCCCGTGAGCCGGAGATCTGCGATTTGCAGGAATTTTTGCGTGCGATGGGTGCAGCAGTTCACGGAGCCGGCAGTTCTACTGTGGTGGTGGAGGGCGGCCGGCCGCTCCATGGCTGCGACCATCGGGTCATTGGCGACCGGATTGTGGCTGCTACATATTTGGCGGCAGTTGCAGGGGTTGGCGGGGATATCTGCCTGCGCGAGGTGGATCCCGGTCATTTGTCTACTGTGACAACGGTGCTCACTCAGGCGGGCTGCCGCGTCAGCTGTGACGGGGAATTGATACGCCTGCAAAGCAAAGGGAAGCTGCACGCAGTGGCGCCCATCCGCACATCGCCCTATCCGGGATTCCCCACAGATGCACAGGCGGTGCTGATGGCAGCGCTGAGCCGCAGCCGCGGGACCACCGTTTTTGTGGAGAATATGTTTGAAAACCGATACCGTCATGTGGCGGAGCTGCGGCGCATGGGCGCGGATGTGCGCCCGGAAGGCCGGGTGGCTGTGGTGTGCGGCGTGGAAAATCTCCATGGTGCCCAGGTGAACGCCACCGATCTGCGGGGCGGTGCTGCACTGGTGGTGGCAGGTTTACAGGCACAGGGCATCACACAAGTGAGGGATATCCATCATATTCGGCGCGGCTATGCCGATATCGTGGGCGACCTGACGCAGCTGGGTGCCGGAATTTGGGAAGAGGAATAAACCAACAGAACGAGAGGAGCCGTTATGGCAAGACACAAAAGAAACAATCGAAGACGCAGAAAGGGCAGCTTTGCCATTGTTTATAAGCTGCTGTGTCTTGTGTTGACTGTCAGCGCCATTGTGGTGGCCTTATCTCTGTTTTTTAAGGTGGAGTCTGTTGCTGTAGAGGGCAACGAGCGCTATTCTGCCCAGACGGTGGTAGCTGCCAGCGGTGTGGAGCAGGATGACAACCTGTTTTTGATGAATAAGTACGATGTGGCCGGCAGGATCAGCGACACTCTGCCCTACGTGGAGGCTGTGAGCATTTATCGCGGCCTGCCGGACACTCTGCACATCCGTATTCGGGAGTGTGTATGCGGCGTTGCGTTGGAGCAGGATGGCAGGACATGGCTCCTGTGCTCCTCCGGCAAGATGGTGGACAGCGAGGAGGGCAGTGCAACCGAAGGCAGGGTTGTGGTTACCGGCCTCTATGCCCAACAACCGCAGGTGGGTACTTCTCTGGCGACAGATGAGCAGAACGAGGTTGCTGCGCATCAACTGCTGGAAATTCTGGCACAATTGCGGGAAAAAGACATGCTCAAAGATGTGCAGGAGATCCATCTGGAGAACAGCAGCCATATCACGCTGCGCTATTTGGATCGTTTTAATGTGGAGATTCCCTGGGGTGCTGATTTTGACTATAAGCTCAGATTCCTGATAAAGGTGGTCGCCAAGCTGGAGGACTACGAGACCGGTACGCTGAGAATGATGGTCGATGGCGAAGCGCGTCTGTTTGCCGGATAAATTTGCGCAAGAAATCATAGGAAATGTTCCAGTGACACTTGACGGTGACCGGAAACCGTACTACAATATATATACTCTATATTGGGGTTACTATCGGATAATCTGTTTTTGACATACAATTTGTAGCAGGAGGAACCAACATGGCTTTTGGATTTGAAACCGGTCCCGAAAACGTCGTCAGCATCAAGGTAGTGGGCGTCGGCGGCGGCGGAAATAACGTGGTAAACCGCATGGTGCGCTCCGGCACCAAGGGCGTTGAGTTTGTTGCCATCAATACGGATAAGCAGGCCCTGAATGCCTCCAGCGCTACGTATAAGATCCAGATCGGCGAGAAGCTGACTCAGGGCAAGGGCGCTGGCTCCAATCCTGAGGTGGGCAAAAAGGCCGCCGAGGAGAGCCGCAACCAGATTTCCAAGGCGCTGGAAGATACCGATATGGTGTTTGTCACCGCCGGCATGGGCGGCGGCACCGGCACCGGCGGCGCCCCTGTGGTGGCTGAGGTTGCCCGCGAGATGGGTATTCTCACCGTTGGTGTGGTCACCAAGCCCTTTGGCTTTGAAGGTCCCCGCCGTATGCGCGCTGCCGAGTCCGGTATCAGCGAACTGCGCGAAAAGGTGGACTCTCTGGTCATCATCCCCAACGAGCGCCTGAAGCTGGCCACCGATCAGAAGATGACCTTTGCCAACGCCTTTGAGATTGCCGATGATGTGCTGCGCCAGGCTGTGCAGAGCATCTCTGATCTGATCCGCGATACCGGCTTTATCAATCTGGACTTTGCCGACGTGTCTGCCATTATGAAGGACGCAGGCCTGGCTCATATGGGTGTGGGTCGCGCTGCCGGCAAGGGCAAGGCGGAAGAAGCTGCCCGTATGGCCATTTCCAGCCCCCTGCTGGAGACTTCCATCGACGGTGCCCGCGGCGTGCTGATCAATATCACCGGTTCTATGGATATCGGTCTGGAGGAAGTGGAACAGGCTGCCACGCTGGTGCAGCAGGCTGTCCATCCCGATGCACTGACGATCTTCGGCGCTACCTTCGACGAGACGCTGGATGACGAGATCCGCGTCACCGTGATTGCTACCGGCTTTGCCGAGGGCCAGCAGGCACAGAACGCTGCTCCTGTCGCCGGCGATACCGTGAAGGCTCCCGTTGCCCTGGATGAAGAGAGCGGCGAGACTGCCGAGTCCAGCGATGCGGACAAGTCTTTTGAAGACATTTTGAGCATTTTTAACCGCAAGTTCTGAGATTAAAACGAAAAAGAGCTGCAGGACACGTCCTGCGGCTCTTTTTTTGTTTATTTTTAATGTGTTGCGTTTGCTGCCGTTTTATCCTGAATTTAACGGGTAAAAGCGACAAATAGCTGCGCAAATTAACGCTGTCGCCGGCGACAAAACAAAGCGAGAGGTGATGGTGATGCATGAAACGCAAAAAAAGCACCGCCGAAGAGCGGCAGCATGGCTGGCAGCGGTTTTCTGTTTCAGCCTTAGTATCTCGCCTGCGTGGGGCGTGGAAGAGACGCGCACGCTGATCCCGTTGGGTAAGGCAGTCGGCATCAAGTTGTTTGCCGACGGTGTGCTCATCGTGGACACATCCGACCTCCAAAGTGGCGGCGATACCGTTTCTCCGGCAGAAGACTGCGGCTTAAAGGAAGGGGACCTGATCCTCAGCGCCAATGGCGAAAAAATTCAGTCAACGGAGCATATGCAGTATATTTTGCAGGAAAACGGTGAAGACACCATGGTGCTGGCGGTGCAGCGCGGCAGTCGCACCATGGAGGTTTCGGTCACTCCCGTCCGCTGCGATGACGGCACCTGCCGTCTGGGCGCCTGGATCCGTGACAGCATGGCCGGCATCGGCACACTGACCTACTATGACCCGGCCACAAAAGCCTACGGCGCGCTGGGACATGGCATCACCGATGTGGATACCGCCCGGCTCATGCCGCTGGCCTCCGGTTCTATTATGGAAACCACCGTTAAGGCGGTGCGCAAAGGCACTCAGGGAGCACCCGGTGAGCTGAAGGGCGACTTTACCGTGCAGCGCGATGTGGGTGCCCTGTGGGCCAATACAGGCTGTGGCGTGTTCGGTACAGTCTCGGATGCGGATTTTATTGACGAGAGTCGCGCACTGCCGGTGGCATCCCGCAAAGAGATCCACACCGGCGCGGCATCTATTCTGGCAACCGTCAGTGGTGATGAAACGCAGGAATATGCCGTGGAGATCGACCGCCTCTATACCGGTGAGCAGCCTACGCGTAATATGCTCATCCGCGTCACAGATGAGCGCCTGCTCTCCGCCACCGGCGGTATCGTTCAGGGAATGAGCGGCAGTCCGATTATCCAGGATGGGAAATTGGTCGGCGCAGTGACCCATGTCCTCGTCAATGACCCGACGACCGGGTATGGGATTTTTATAGAAAATATGTTGGATGCGGCGAGTTAACGGAGGACAACAATGGATTATTATAAAGTCCCTATCGGATTCGGTATGGCCCTGGCGATGAATCCGCCTGCTTTGAACGCTTATAGTTCAATGACTGAGGAGCAAAAGCAAGCCATCCTGAACAAGGCGCACAATGCACAGTCTGAACAGGAAATGCACCGGATCGTAAATAGTATCGCGGAAAATTCGTAAAACAAATGACAGGGGCACATGCCCCTGTCATTTTTCTGTTGTGTATGTTATACTGAGTTCAAACAGTATAAGGCTATAGAGGTGAGGAAGATGATAATCGAAACGGAACGTCTGTATTTAAGAGAAATGACAGAAAATGATTTCGATGCTCTATACAAAGTTTTGGCTGATTCAGACATCATGCAGCATTATCCATATGCATTTGATGAAGCCAGAGTAAGAAACTGGATACAGCGAAATATAGAGCGGTATCGGATATTGGGTTTTGGATTGTGGGCAGTGTGCCTGAAAGAAACCGGCGAGATGATTGGTGATTGCGGTTTGACCATGCAGCTGATCAATGGACAGATCAAG
>JAZRRQ010000021.1:0-39527 GCA_045650885.1 Vescimonas sp.
GATATACGCAAAAAGAGGCGTGTTCATTAGAACACGCCTCTTCCCTATTTACAGTTTGCTATACCGGCAGATTAGCCGTTCTCACGCATCTTGGAGAAGCAGTTGCTGCAGTAAACGGGACGATCGCTCTTGGGCTCGAAGCGCACCTTGGCCTCGCCGCCGCAGGCAGCGCAGGTAGCAGTGAACAGCTCGCCGGGGGCGCGGGTAGGGTCCTTGCGGGCAGCACGGCAAGCCTTGCACTTCTTGGGCTCGTTCTGGAAGCCGCGGGCAGCGTAGAACTCCTGCTCACCGGCGGAGAAAACGAACTCCTGGCCGCACTCGTTGCAAACTAAAGTCTTGTCTTCGTACATGATTTTACCCTCTCTTTGAGAAAAATATATGCGTTCAGCCAATGCTGATATCGCCAGATGAAAGGTATCGCGCCAACTTTCGGCGGATACGCTGCACGGCATTGTCCACCGACTTGGGGGGCTTGCCAACAGTTTCTGCGATCTCACGACAAGTGAGACCATCCAGATAATACCCTAAAATCTTTACCTCGAAATCGGACAACTGCTTGCGGGTATTTTGCAGAAGACTGGCAGCTTTTTCTCTGTCAATCAGCAAAACTTCAGGATCAACCTGTGCAAAGGAAGGGTTGGCGTCAAAGAGTGAGGGATTCAAGGGGACCGATTGATTCAGGGGGCTGTGCTTGCCGCTGGTAGCAGCTTTCAGCACGGAATATAAACGATTGCGGATACAGGTACCGGCAAAGGTTTGGAACGAGGCGTCGCGGGACATGTCGTACTCGCGAATTGCCTTCAGCAAACCAAACATGCCTTCCTGCAACAGGTCTTCGTTGTCACCGCCTGCCAGGAAGTAAGGACGTGCACAGGAACGGACAAGACGGTGATAACGGGCGACTAAAATCTCCTCTGCCATGCGGTTTCCCGCGGCAGAAAGCTGGCATAATTGCTCGTCGCTCAGCGTCTCTAATTCTGTGTACTTTACCTCATGATTGTTTGCCATATATCATTATACCTTTTGCCAATAATTTGTCAAGTAATCCTTTGAAAAATGTTAATTGCGATGTCAATTCGACAGCTTTTTAATATAATCGGCCAACTCACCGGCAACCTGAAGTGCAATTTCGGTCGTTTTGGCTTCTACCATCACGCGAATCAGCGATTCTGTGCCGGAGGGACGAAGGAGAATTCGGCCTTCGCCATTGAGCATATTCTCTTTTTCTCGCACCATCTCCCAGACGGTGGGATTGGCCAGGATGCGTTCCTTTACGCCGGGTGTATGATCAACCGGAACATTGATCAGCTCCTGCGGATACTGAGCGCAGCAAGAAACCAGCTCGGATGATTTCTTGCCGGACTCCGCTAACACCTGCAAGAACTGCAGTGCTGTCAACTGACCGTCACCTGTGGTAGCAAACTGGCGGAAAATGGTGTGACCGGACTGCTCGCCGCCGATCGCATAATCACACTCCACCATCTTTTCCAGTACATGACGGTCGCCTACTGCAGTGCATACCAAATCGATGCCGTTATTGCGGCAGAATTCGTGAAGACCAAGATTGGACATAACAGTAGCAACGATGGTGTTGCCGGACAGCTGGCCGCGGCTGCGCAAAGCGGCACCGCAAACGGCCATCACTTTGTCACCGTCAATCGTCTTGCCCAGTTCATCCACCAGCAAGCAGCGATCGGCATCGCCGTCAAACGCAATACCCAGATCGTACTTTCCTGCCACAACGGCTTTTGCCAAAATATCCATATGGGTGGAACCGCAGTGATCGTTGATATTCGTGCCGTCAGGATCCATGTTGATGAAATCTGCCTGCAGCGCAAGTCTCGTAAACAACTCGGGAGCTGTGGCGCTGGCAGCACCGTTGGCGCAGTCTACCAAAACGCGAAGACCGTTCAAATCGCCGGACAGGGTTGAACGCAGATGCCGGATGTAATCCTGCTTGAGCACATGCATACCCTGCAGGCACATGCCGATATCACGACCGGTCTTCATATCCATGTGGGCGTAAGCCAGAACCAGCTCCTCTACCCGCAGTTCCATTTCATCGCTGAGTTTATAGCCCTGACCGTTGAAAACTTTAATGCCGTTGTGCTCGAAGGGATTGTGTGATGCAGAGATAACAATGCCTGCATCGGCCTTTTCCTGAATAGTCAGATAGGCCACGCCCGGTGTAGGGATAACGCCCAGAGGAAGTACGTTGCCGCCTACTGAACAAATGCCGGCAATTAACGCGCATTCCAACATATCGGAAGAAATACGGGTGTCCTTACCGATTAAAATGGTGGGGCGCTTACCGTGCTCTTGCTGCAAAACCGTGGTCACAGCCTGACCAATTTTGAACGCTTCGTCTACTGTCAGTGTTTTACCGACAACACCACGAATACCGTCAGTACCAAATAGTCTGCCCATATCAGTCATCCTTTCCGCTCATTAAAGTTCCAACTGCTCCTGGCCTAAATAATCCATATGCAAATGCTCATAAGCTTTGCGTGTAACGCAGCGGCCGCGAGGTGTGCGGGTTAAAAAACCAATCTGCATCAGATATGGCTCGTATACGTCTTCCAACGTAACAGACTCCTCGCCGATCGTAGCAGCCAGTGTTTCCAGTCCCACTGGGCCGCCGTTGTAGTTTTCAATGATAGCCCGCATCATGCGACGGTCCACCGGGTCAAGCCCCAGGAAATCGATTTCCAGCGCGCGCAGAGCCTGATCGGCCACATCGCGACTGATGATGCCGTCAGCTCGAACCTGAGCGAAGTCTCGCACACGGCGCAGCATGCGGTTTGCAATACGGGGTGTGCCGCGGGAACGGCGCGCAATCTCCATGGCGCCTTCCGGTTCGATGGGAACGTTCAGGATACCGGCACTGCGTGTGACGATCTGTGCCAGTTCCTCCGGTGTGTAGAGTTCCAAACGCAGAGTCACACCAAAGCGGTCGCGCAGCGGTGCAGACAGCGAACCGGCTCGCGTCGTAGCGCCGATCAGCGTAAAGCGCGGCAGATCCAGACGGATCGAGTTAGCAGACGGACCCTTGCCAATGATAATATCGATGGCATAGTCCTCCATGGCGGGATACAAAATTTCCTCCACAGAGCGGTTGAGGCGATGGATTTCATCTACAAACAGGATATCGCCTTCACTAAGATTGGTCAACAGTGCCGCCAAATCACCGGGCTTCTCAATAGCGGGACCGGAGGTGATGCGGATATTAACACCCATCTCTGCGGCAATAATACCGGCCAACGTCGTCTTTCCCAAACCGGGAGGGCCGTGCAGCAGCACGTGGTCCAACGACTCTGTGCGGCGGCGTGCCGCTTCGATAAAAATGGACAGATTATCTTTTGCCTTGCTCTGTCCGATATATTCCTTCAGCGTACGGGGACGCAGAGAGACCTCTGCAGCATCTTCCGACAGGAAGGTCTTGGCTACAATAGGCTCTTCATAAATGTCAGTTCCAAAGTCGATACTCACGCCAATCGCTCCTTATCGTACCATTCGTTTCAGCGCCTGGCGGATGATTTCCTCCAAAGAGAGAGTATTCATGTCCAGACCTTTGAGTGCTATAGAAATTTCCTGCGATGTATAACCCAGCACAGCGAGGGCTGCGGCGGCTTCGCCGGACTTGTCGTTGCGTACAGGGATAACAACAGATGCGCTGCTGTCGGGCGTAAAGCTGCCCGGATCCTTGCTTAATTTATCTTTCAGCTCAAGGATCACGCGCTGCGCAATCTTCTTTCCGATACCGGGTGCTGACGTCAACGTTTTCTCGTCACCTGTCACAATAGCCAGTGCCAGCTGATCAGGTGTGGTGGCTGACAAGATCGCCAGAGCCGCCTTGGGACCAACGCCGGATACGCCGATGAGCATTTTAAAGGTGTTCAGCTCACTTTGACTGGCGAAGCCGTAGATTTCAAAGATATCCTCACGCACATGCAGATACGTGTACAGCTTGCCGCGCTCCCCTTTTTTCAGCTGAGCCAGTGTGTAATTGGTGGTTGCGCAGGCATAGCCGACACCATTGCAATCCACCACAGCCAGATTGGGCCCAATCTCGGCAATGGTTCCGTTAAGATAGTAAAACATGGTGATTGCTCCTTATACAGTTTCTTTCACCTCGGGATTGTGCCGCCGCAGCAAACTGGTAGCGCTTCTGGCATGACAAATAGCAATCGCAAGTGCGTCGGCGGCATCATCCGGCTTCGGTACAGTACGCAGCTTCAAAAGACGGCGTGTCATATCCATCACTTGGCTTTTTTCAGCCAAACCATAGCCGACGACGGCCTGTTTGACCTGCATAGGTGTGTACTCATATACGGGCACCTGCAAACGCTCGGCAGTATAAAGAATAACACCGCGGGCGTGTGCTACTGCGATACCGGTGGTAATATTCTTGCTGAAGAATAGCTCTTCAACGGCAATCTCGTCCGGTTTGAACTGTTCGATCAGTTGCTCTAAGTCGGATGCGATCTGCGCCAATCGGGTTGCCAGAGGAAGAGCTGCCGCGGTTGTAATGGCACCGTATTGTACCATTTGCTGTGTGCCGCGTTCCGACTCGATCACGCCGAATCCCACCGTAGCTACACCGGGATCTATTCCCAAAATACGCATAGGCCTTCTCCCCCACTTTTTATCCTAATAATTATAACAAATGTTCGTGTGGATGGCAACAAAAAAACTGCCAACCAATGTTATGGCTGGCAGTTATCTCTTTATGCGCGGGGATGCGCTTTGTGGTAAACGTCATTGAGTTGCTTCTTAATGATATGCGTGTAGATCTGAGTAGAAGAAATGTCGGCGTGACCCAGCATTTCCTGGATGGACCGCAAATCGGCGCCGTTTTGCAGCAGATGTACAGCGAAAGAGTGGCGCAGAGTGTGAGGTGTGATCTCTTTCTCGATCTCGGCCTTCTCTTGATAGTATTTGATGATCTTCCAAAAGCCCTGGCGGCTCATACGCTCGCCGCTCATGTTTACGAAGAGCGCACCCTCCTCCTCGTTGGAAACAATCCGGGGGCGAATATCGCGCAGATAATCCTGCAGCGCCTTGACAGCTGTTTGATACAACGGGATAATGCGTTCTTTATCGTTGCTCCGGCAGCGAATGAAGCCAACGGTCAGGTTTACATCACTGACATCCAGACCGATCAGCTCAGAAACACGGATACCGGTGGCGTACAGCAGCTCCAGCATGGCGTGGTCACGAAAACCCTTTTCGTCCACACACTTTGGTTGCTCGAGAAACAGTTCCACTTCTTTGTTGGTGAGGATCTCGGGAACCTTACGGTCCACCTTTACGGTAGTAACGGCCTTGGCAGGATTCGTTTTTGTGTGGCCCATTTGCAGCATATATGCATAGAAGGATTTGATAGATGCTGTGCTGCGGGTTACCGTAGCGGGAGATTTTCCCATCGCGGTCAAACTTTGCAAATAGTCAATGATGGTATCCTTTTTTACCTTGCGCAGATCCACGGTGCCGTGCTGTATCAGCCAGCTTTGGAATTGCGTCAGATCGCGAATGTAAGAGCTGAGCGTATTGGCAGAGGCGTGCTTCTCCTCTTGAAGATGGGTACGGTATTGGGCAATGAAATCTGTCAAATCACTCACCTCCTGTGATTACATTATACTGGCAAGTGCCAGTTTCAATAAATGCGGAATCAGTAGTAACTCAACGGCAACGCCAATCAATAGGACAGCTGCACAGACGATTGTGCGAAGATGATCCGATGAATCGGGTCGCTGATTCTTGTTTACTTGCGGTTTCTTTTTTCTTTGCAGATGGCGGGCAGAGTCACCCATTGCGTAAACGGCCAGCAATAACGAGACTGGCAGGAGCAACAGGTATCGGGGTCCAAACGCGGCAAACGCCAGCAGCAGTCCCTGGCGGCCTAACGCAGAAGAAAAGCAGGCAACAGAAAATGCGGCAGAAAAAGCCTGCGCCACAATAAGTAATGGAATCAAAAATAAACCCGCAGCAGTAAATCCTACTGCGATGATCGCGACCGGGTAGCGGAAATATACGCCCAACATAGAGAGCACGGATGCGGTAATATCTCCCTGTGCAGTGGTATATTGCGCGTATTGCAGGATGTATTCCCGCAGCAGTAAGTCATCCGAGCGATCGACTACACAATGCGCTGCCAAACCTGCAACAACACCAATTACAAAGAAAAAACACAGCGTCAACAACTTTGCCCGGAACAGCCTGCTATCTGGGAAAGACCGGGAAGGACGGTTGATCTTCATTCGCTACTCACCTCATAAAAGCATATGAGACAAGTGGACCGAATAGAATCCGTTTTATGTTGAGCGGTGCGCTATTAAATATATGGTAAATTTAGATAATTAGCAAGTGTTTTCTTCAAAATAAAAAATTTTTGTCGATTATGTCAAAATGTTATGTAAACAGCATTATGTAAATCGCGTCTACCTTGTGTGGGGGCGGTGGTGCAGATAACAACCGACGGCAAGATATAGAAAGAAATTTCTGCGGGAGTCACCATATATTGAGAGACCATACTGGGCGGGCGCGAGATAAACGGTACCGATCTTCGTCAAGCTAATTTTGTCCTGAAAACGATTTTCGTTATTTTTACTATGTCCGTAGGGCTGTTGCCCGCTTTTGCTGCTTATAGGCGACCTTTTTTCTTCTTTTACGCCGCTTATCTGACCCTGGCGCAGCGGATGCAACAGCCGCCCCCAAGAGTCCCGACATTACGTACCACCCCCATCGAACCGCATTGCCACTCCCCTGCTCTGCATCAAGACAGCCTGCCAGCAGCATAATGAGCATAGCTATGCCAACGGCCGCTACGCTCTGAAACAGGCGCCCACTCTCCTCTGCTGCAACATGTTGACTGCAAATAAAACCGGCAATACCCCACGATAGACAGATCCATATCCATGCACGGTCAATTGACCAAAGGCCTGCAGCAATCACCAGCGCGCCGACAGCGGTCACACCCAGTGCTGCAGCAACTGTCAGTATAATCGTCACAACGAATCTTTTTTTAAATATTCCTTTCCATACAGACATAAAAAACCTCCTTCGAACAGCTTCATTACTCAAGCTTATTCGAAGGAGGTTTTCTTATTCAAAAATTATTCCTCAGAACCGGTTTCTTCGGCAGAGGGCTCCACGACGGATTCCTCAGCGCCCTTCTTGGCCTTGGGCTTACGCTGGGCAGCAGCTTCCTGCTCTTCCAGGGTGCCGACAGTGCCGATAGCGGACTTCAGGAACTCCACGCGGACGCGATCCTCGCTGGTCTCCAGAACGACGGTGCGATCGGTGATAGCAACAACCTTGCCGTACAGGCCGCCGATAGTGGTCAGCCAATCGCCCTTCTTCAGGGTGTTACGCATCTGCTCAGCTTCCTTCTTGCGCTTGTTCTCAGGACGGATCAGCATGAAGTAGAAGATAGCAACCATAACAACGATCATGATGATGGGGGAACCCAGCAGACCGCCGGTAGCAGCACCATCAGGAGCACCGGTAGTATTGGCAGCAAATGCGGTTTCAATCAGGTTAAACATGGGAAATTACTCCTTTTTACAAATTGTCTTCAGTATTATACAAAACTCCGCCTGTTTTGGCAAGTAGTTTTCCAATGATTATATGCGGCGCGATAGCTTTTCGCTGTATTCTTCGCGGAATTTTTCGAACGTACCGGCATCAAGTGCCTCGCGAATTCGCTCAGTCAACTTGTTATAGAAATACAGGTTATGCATAACCGCCAGACGCATGCCCAGCATTTCCTCGGCGGTGAACAGATGGCGAATATAAGCGCGGCTGAACTTACGACAGACCGGGCAATCGCACTCAGGATCGATAGGTTGCTCATCGAGCTTATACTTGGCGTTTTTGATATTCATAGCGCCCTGCCAGGTAAAGAGCTTACCGTGTCTGGCGTTACGGGCCGGCATGACACAGTCAAAAAAGTCCACGCCGCGAGCAACTGCCTCAATGATGTTGCTGGGCGTACCAACGCCCATGAGGTAACGGGGCTTATCCTCCGGCATGTGGGGCTCCACTGCATCGATCATCTCATACATGACTTCCGTAGGCTCGCCTACAGCCAGACCTCCGATTGCAAAGCCGTCGCAGTCAATCTTGGCAATCTCTTTCATGTGCCATACGCGAAGATCGGCGAAGGTGGCACCTTGGTTGATGCCAAAGAGCATCTGCTGGGGATTTACAGCATCCGGCAGTGCGTTGAGTCGATCGTGCTCCACCTTGCAGCGCTGCAGCCAGCGCAGCGTGCGCTCACAGGAGGCTTTAGCATATTGGTAAGTAGCCGGATTCTCCACGCACTCATCAAAAGCCATGGCGATATCCGAGCCCAGGTTAGACTGGATCTGCATGCTCTCTTCCGGACCCATGAAGATCTTATGTCCATCCAGATGGGAAGCAAAGGTTACGCCCTCTTCTTTGATCTTGCGAAGACCGGACAGAGAAAATACCTGGAATCCGCCGCTGTCGGTGAGGATGGGGCCATCCCAGCGCATAAATTTGTGCAGACCACCCATCTGACGAACCACGTCGTCACCGGGACGCAGGTGCAGATGGTAGGTGTTGGACAGCTCAATCTGGCAGCCCAGCTCCTGCAGGTCAAAGGCATCCACGCCACCCTTGATAGCGCCCTGTGTGCCTACGTTCATGAAGACAGGGGTTTGTACCACACCGCCGTGGGCGCACTGGAACTCGCCGCGGCGTGCTCTGCCCTCTTTTTTAATCACTTTAAACATAGCATTGCTCCTTTAATGGATAAACATAGCATCGCCGAAGGAGAAGAAACGATAACGCTCTTTCACGGCCTCCTCGTAAGCTGCCAATGTTTCTTCGCGACCGGCCAGTGCGGAAACCAACATAATCAGTGTAGATTCCGGCAGATGGAAATTGGTGATCAGCGCATCGAGTACTTTGAAACGGTAACCGGGATAGATAAAAATATTGGTCCAACCGGCACTGGCGCGCATGATGCCGTCCTCTCTTGCCCAGGATTCAATCGTGCGGCAGGATGTGGTGCCGACGCAGATGACGCGTCCGCCTTCCCGCTTGGTTTCGTTGATAAGATCAGCCGTCTCCTGCGGAATGATGCAATACTCGCTGTGCATCTCGTGGGCGGTGATCTCGTCTTCTTTCACAGGCCGGAACGTACCGAGACCTACGTGAAGCGTCACGTAACCCACCTTCACACCCATTTCATTGAGCTGTGTCAGCAGTTCCGGGGTAAAGTGCAATCCTGCCGTAGGTGCCGCCGCCGAGCCGTTAACCTTGGAATATACGGTCTGGTAGCGCTCACGATCCTGCAGCTCGGCCTTAATGTAAGGCGGCAGAGGCATTTTACCCAAGCGATCCAGCACCTCGAGGAAGATTCCTTCGTAGGTGAATTTCACCAGACGGTTGCCGCCGGGCAGCTCTTCTACAACCTCGCCAACCAGCTCGCCATCACCAAAGGAAACTTTGGCGCCGACGCGCATCTTCTTGCCGGGACGCACCAGACATTCCCAGACATTCTCTCCGCGATCGATCAGCAGCAGAACCTCACAAGCACCGCCGCCGGGCAGACGATGACCCAGAAGCCGTGCTGGCAGCACGCGGGAATTATTCAAAATCAGGCAGTCGCCTGCGCGAAGATAGCCGGGCAGATCAAAGAAATGTTTGTGCTCCCATTGGCCGTTTGTCTTGTCCAACACCAGCAGACGGGATGCATCGCGCTGAGCGATGGGTGTTTGAGCAATCAGCTCTTCGGGCAGGTCAAAATAAAAATCTTTCGTTCTCATGTACTCATCCTAAGTTGCTGTTTTGCAGTCTGATGACTGCTCGCAACAATTTATTATAGTATAAATTTTGCTCAAATTCAACTGGTTTTGGCAAAAAGAAAAGCTGCGGCAGTGATTTGCCGCAGCTTTTTAGAAACGCGAATTACACCAGCACAGCGCGGTGGAAGACCTTCTTACCCTTGCGGATCACCAGGCCATCGCCGGTAAACTGCTCAAGACCGTAGGCCACATCAATGGAAGTTACCTTCTCATCGTTGACCACGATACCGCCCTGCTGGATGAGACGACGGGCCTCGCCGTTGCTGCTCGCAAGGCCGCACTTGACCAGCAGAGGAATAATACCGATCTGAGCGCCGCCCAGATCATCACCGGTCAGCTCGGTAGTGGGCATGTCGGCGGTGTTGCCGCCGCCTGCAAACAGAGCCAGAGAAGCAGCCTTGGCCTTTTCAGCTTCTTCCTTACCGTGAACCAGTGCGGTCAGCTCATATGCCAGAATGGCCTTAGCCTCGTTAAGCTGGGCGCCTTCCCAGCTGTCCATCTTCTCGATCTCTTCCAGAGGCAGGAAGGTCAGCATGCGGATGCACTTGAGAACATCGGCATCGTCCACATTGCGCCAATACTGGAAGAATTCGAAAGGACTGGTCTTGTTGGGATCCAGCCAAACGGCGCCGGAAGCGGTCTTACCCATCTTCTTACCCTCGGAGTTGAGCAGCAGCGTGATGGTCATGGCGTGTGCGTCCTTGCCCAGCTTGCGGCGGATCAGTTCCGTGCCGCCCAGCATGTTGGACCACTGATCATTACCGCCAAACTGCATGTTGCAGCCATAATGCTGGTACATGTAGTAAAAGTCGTAGCTCTGCATGATCATGTAGTTGAACTCCAGGAAGCTCAGACCCTTTTCCATGCGCTGCTTATAGCACTCGGCGCGCAGCATATTGTTCACGGAGAAGCAGGCGCCCACTTCGCGCAGCATCTCGATGTAGTTCAGAGGCTTGAGCCAGGCGGAGTTGCGCAGCATCATGGCCTTGCCTTCGGAGAAATCAATAAACTTCTCCATCTGCTTCTTGAAGCATTCTGCATTATACTGAATTGCCTCTTCGGTCAGCATCTGGCGCATATCCGTACGGCCGGAGGGGTCACCGATCATGGTGGTGCCGTCGCCGATCAGGGCGATAGGCTTGTTGCCGGCCATCTGCAGACGCTTCATCAGGCACAGAGCCATAAAATGACCTACGTGCAGAGAGTCGGCAGTGCAGTCAAAGCCGATGTAGAAAGTGGCCTTTCCGTTGTTGACCATTTCACGGATTTCATCTTCATTGGTCACCTGGGCAATCAAGCCGCGTGCTACCAGTTCTTCATAGATACCCATTGTTGTTTATTCCTTTCGATGTTTCTTTTCGTTTTGACAGAAAGCAAAAGAAAATCGCCCCCTGTCCTGTGACAGAGGGCGATGCATATCGCGGTACCACCTCTTATTCGCCGCAGCCTCACGGTTTACGGCCTCGCCGGGTATGTCAAATACCCGATCGCTGTAACGGGCGAACCCGACACAGCCCTACTGCTGTTTACACAGGTTCAGGCGGTAAGCTCCGGGATGTATTCGCCAGCTGCTCCCTCTGCCCTTTTCACCAACCAGGGCTTCTCTTTGCAGGTCATCAGCAGGGTACTTCTTCCCTTCTTTGCTCTTGGCAGTATCAAATTCTCAACGGCACTCATTATAGCGGTTATCCGATTGTTTGTCAACCGCTCAATTCATGTCGCTCTTGAACTTTTCGGCACCCAACAGCAGCTCTTCTGCGCCGGAGAGTATTACTTCTGACACATGTGCACCACCGGTCAGGCGGGCTAATTCTGCCCGTCTTTCCTGCCGGTCGAGCTGCAGAACTTTCGTGAAGGTACGGCCATTGGCCTCGCCCTTCTCTACCGAGAAATGAGTGTCCGCCATGGCAGCCAGCTGCGGCAAATGTGTCACACACAGTACCTGCTTATTGCGCGAGATGTGAGCCATCTTTTCTGCAACCTTCTGGGCAGCGCGGCCCGATACACCGGTGTCAACTTCGTCAAACACCATCGTGCCTACCTGGTCCTGCTCGGACAAGACATTTTTCATTGCCAGCATAATGCGTGCCAGCTCACCGCCGGACGCGATTTTATGGATGGGGCGCAATTCTTCACCCAAGTTGGCAGACATAAGAAACCGCACGCTGTCTGCGCCATTATCCGCCAGTTCCTGTTCTTCGAAGGCAACGCTGAAGCGAATCTTGCCCATATCCAACTGCTGCAGCTCAGACAAAATTTGACTCTCCAGCACAGCTGCCGCTGACCGGCGCGCCTCGGACAAATCGCGAGCCGCCGCTTGAGCCGCCTTGCGCGCTCTGAGCTGCTCCTTTTCCAGCTGCATCAGCGTGTCACCGGCATACTCGATCGCCTCAAGTTCGTTGCGGCAACGCGCCAAATAAGCAATCATGTCCTCTACCGAGGGGCCATATTTCTTCTTCAGACGATACAGCTGATCCAAGCGGCCCTCCACATCGTCCAATTCGTTGGGAGAGAAGTCGAAGCTGTCCCGCTGATCACTGACAGTCTCAGCAAGATCGTAAAGCTCACTGTAGAGCTGCCCTATGCGTTCATGCAGCACCGCGTAGTCATCGTCCAAAGAGCGGATCGGTGAAAGGAAATCCTTGGCCTGACGAAGAAGTGTCAATGCACCGCTGCTGCCGTCATCTCCGCTGAGGCTGAAGTGTGCCCCCTCCACAGCTGAAATGAATTTCTCGCTGTTTCGCAGAAAGTTACGGCGGCTGAGCAGTTCATCCTCTTCCCCGCTCTTTAACCGTGCCCGTTCCAACTCTTCAATCTGATAGCGCAGTGTATCCATGCGCCGCGCTTTTTCTGCTTCATCCATTTGCAACGCGCGAATTTGCCGTTCTACAGCCTGCAATGCATCAAACCGATCGCGATAAGTATCTATCAGATTCTCAACTCGGCCGAATGCGTCCAGATAAACCAGGTGCTGTTCTTCATCCAAAAGTTGCTGGCCGTCGTGTTGGCCGTGGATGTTCAGCAATCGGCTTCCTAAAGCGCGCAGTTGCGTTACTGTAAAGGGTCTTCCGTTTACACGGCAGACGTTCTTTCCGTCGGCATGAATCTCACGCTGCAACAGCAGCTCTTCATCCGCCTCAATGCCAAATTCGTCCATCAGCGCCGCAGGGATAGCGGAAAAACAAGCGCTGACAAAGGCTTTGGATGCACCGGTACGAATCAACTCGCGGGACGCGCGCTGGCCCAGTACTGCGCTCATGGCATCTATGACAATGGATTTACCGGCACCGGTTTCACCTGTCAAAACGTTGAATCCGGGAGCAAACGCAATGTCAGCCTGTTCGATGATGGCGATATTCTCAATGTGCAGCAACTGCAGCATACACAATTCCTCCGTGCCGGCGCTCAGCGCAGCATCTCTCTGATTTCAGCAACAAATGCAGCGGCACTTTCTGTATCGCGCATTACGATCATGACGGTATCGTCGCCGGCCAGGGAGCCCACCATATCCGAGATCGTCATGCTGTCAAGAGCGGAAGCCGCACCGTGAGCAAGACCGGGCATGGTTTTGATGACAACAAGATTCTGGGCATAATCGGCACTAAGAATACTCTCGTGAAAAATAGTGCGCAGGCGGTTGGCGAAGTTCAACTTGGTACGGTGCGCAGATACAGCGTAGCGGTATCTGCCCTGCCCTGCCGGCTCCTTGATTAAGTGCAGCTCCTTAATGTCGCGGGAGATGGTAGCCTGAGTGCTCTTAATGCCACGCGCCTGCAGCCGCTCGAGCAGCTGTTCCTGTGTCTCGATGCTCTCTTCCGTGATAATCTGCAGCAAATGATTCTGACGATCGTTTTTCATACTCAGTTCACTCCCGTACCAAATTTCTTGTCCAGAATTTCGCAAAAACTTTTCTTGGAAAGACGTACCAGTTTGGTGGTATGTCTGGATTTGCTGACACGCACTTTGTCACCATTCTTCAGGGAGAACGCCTTGCCGCCGTCCACAGACAAATATACAAACTTTCGGTTGGCATCGGCAGCTTCCACAGTAATCACATGATCAGGCGCCAGCACGTAGGCTGTAGAACGCATGGAATGGGGGCAAATGGGCGTTAGAAGCAGGTTCTGCGCTGTGGGCTCCACGATAGAGCCGCCTGCTGCCATAGAATATCCTGTAGAACCGGTGGGGGTGCTGACGATCACGCCATCGCCGCCCACACGGGTAAGAAAGCCTTCTTCCGTAGAAATTTCAAGCCGTACAACACGGGCAATAGAGCCTTTGGAAATAACTGCGTCATTGAGAGCGATGTTGTTGTATACTGAGCGGCCGTCACGGATGACCGTAACATCCAACATCATGCGGGACTCAACGGTGAAGTCCCAACTGGCCAGATCCTTCAGTCTGTGCAGTTCCTCAGGTTCCAGTTCGGACATAAAGCCCAAACTGCCCAAATTGATGCCCAAAACCGGCACGTTGTTCAGCGCCACAGTACGAGCCAGATGCAAAATGGTGCCATCACCGCCAAACGCCAACAGCAGATCCGCGTTTTTGATTTCCTGCTGCAGCGGCCGGATCGGCATGCCGAGCTCATCGTACCCCTCACGCTGGAATGGCAAGCAGACCACTGTTTCAAATCCCACCTGCTCCAGCAATTCTTTAGATTGTTTTGCGACAGCCAAATCATTGTCTCTATAAGGATTTGGACAAAGGATCACTTTCTTCATGTTCCCCACCTCAGTCTTTCAGCTCACCGTGAGATGCATCAACGATGGCAGCAAGATCAAACGGACCACTGGGCTCATCAACTTTCTTTATATAACCCAGATACTCAATGTTGCCCTCCGGCCCGCGGATAGGCGAATAAGTAATTCCAAGCACTGTAAAGCCGCTTTCCTTTGCATGTACAAGGAAGTTATCCAATACCTCAAGGTGGACGGCAGGGTCGCGGACCACACCTTTTTTTCCGACCTTTTCGCGGCCGGCTTCAAACTGCGGCTTGATCAGGCAGGCGATTTCGCCGCCATCTTTTAAAAGGCCGTGCAGTGCCGGGAAAATCAGCTTCAGGGATATGAACGAGACATCGATAGAGGCAAAGTCCAGTTCATCGGGAATCTGCTCGTGGGTCAAATAGCGGGCGTTGGTGCGTTCCATACACACCACGCGTTCGTCGTTACGCAATTTCCAGTCCAATTGGCCGTAACCGACATCCACCGAATATACTTTTACAGCGCCGTTTTGCAGCATACAATCGGTAAATCCACCGGTGGAGGCACCAATGTCGGCACAGATCTTTCCCTCCAGTGCTATCGGGAAAGATTTCATGGCCTTCTCCAGCTTCAAGCCACCTCGGCTCACATAACGCAGTACATGACCACGCACTTCGATCTCGGCTTCGTTGGGTACTGCTGTACCGGGCTTGTCTACTCGCTGACCGGCAACAAAGACATTACCGCTCATGATCACAGCTTGAGCTTTTTGACGGCTTTCCATGAAGCCGCGCTCAACCAGCAATACATCCAATCTTGTTTTAGCGGCCATGAAGCACCTCCTCCAGCGCAGCAGCTACGCTTTCACCATCCAAGCCCAATGCATGGTAGAGCTGGGATACACTTCCCTGCTGTATAAATGCATTGCCGGAATTCTTCAAAATCAATTTCTGCGGGGCGATGCCGGCCTGCAACAGCAGAGCGGCCAACCGCTGGCCCACACAGCCAGCCTCCACGCAGTCCTCAAGAACCAAAATCGTTTTTGCGTCTCTTAAGGGTTCCATATCCTCGATATGCAGAGGGGCAAGCCGGTTGAGTTTTACAACCTGTGTGCGATATCCTCTTCCCTCCAGAAGATCCGCTGCCTGCAACGCTTCGTTAATCAGCGTACCGTAAGATACGATCGTGCAGTCACAGCCCTCTTTGAGCGTGTCTGCCGCATTTTTAGTGCAGCAGCCACGATATGCCTCCTCACCACCGCGAGGATAGCGCACCGCTACAGGGCCATCCAACTCCAGTACAGCCTGGCGCAGCATCGAACGCAGCTCTGCAAAGCTGGACGGCGCAAGAACCGTCATACCCGGGATTTGCGCCAGATAATTGGGGTCGAAGCAGCCGTGATGGGTCTCACCGCCGGCACCTACCAAACCGGCACGGTCAACAGCGAAAACGACATGTAAACCGCTGAGGGCAACATCATGCAGCAACATATCAAATCCGCGCTGCAAAAAGCTGGAATACACCGCAAATACAGGAATACCTCCCTGCTTTGCCATTCCGGCAGCCATGGCAACAGCGTGACCTTCAGAAATGCCGACATCAAAAAAGCGTTTGGGGAATGCTTTGGCAAATGGCACCAATCCTGTGCCATCCACCATAGCAGCAGATATCGCGCAGATCCGCTCATCCTCCTGGGCAAGTTCCGTCAAAGTCTGGCCAAAAACGGAAGAATAGCTCTCGCCAGACGCCTTCTTTGGCTGTCCGGTTCTAATGTCGAAGGGTGATACACCGTGGAAACGATTAGGCTCCTGTTCGGCAAATGAATAGCCTTTGCCCTTGATGGTATTCACATGAATCAGCACAGGGGCATTTTGTCCTTTCGCCCACTGCAGAACATGGGTCAGTTCTTCCACGTCGTGACCATCCACGGGTCCCATATAGTGAAAGCCCATATCTTCAAACATGGTGCTCTCCGGCAGCAGAGTCTTTTTCAAAAACTGCTTGATATCGCGGCTGATATGGTAGAATCTCGTACCCACATTAGAATGAGTCAGTGCTTGACGATAGCGATTCTTCAGCGCATTATACCCCGGTTTAGCCCGCAGGTGGGACAGGTGGCTGGACATACCGCCTACGTTGGCGTCGATGGACATGCCGTTGTCATTGAGAATGACGATCAGTGGTTCGCGGGATGCACCTGCATCATTGAGCCCTTCAAAGCTCAATCCGCCGGTCAGCGCACCGTCACCGGTCAGAGCCAAGACGTGATAGTTGTCCTTCTGCTGGGTGCGGGCACGTGCCATACCCAGCGCTACAGATACGGAGTTGGATGCATGTCCGGCAATAAACGCATCGTGCTCGCTTTCATAAGGCTTGGGGAAGCCGGAAAGGCCCTGAAACTGGCGCAGCGTGTCAAACATAGCACGCCGTCCAGTCAGAGCCTTGTGGATATAACATTGGTGACCCACATCAAACACCAGTCTGTCGTGGGCCGTATCAAATACGCGGTGGATAGCAACTGTCAGCTCGACAACGCCCAAATTGGACGCAAGATGACCGCCGGTCCCGGAAACCTGGGCCAGCAGAAATTCCCGCAGCTCATCGCAGAGAATGCGGAGCTCTTTATTGTCAAGCGTTCTCAGATCTTTCGGATCATTGATGCGTTCGAGAATCAAATAATCATCTCCCATCAGCGGAAAAGATGGAGCGTGTTCATCATACGGGCCACGCGATACACCACATTGGTGCTGTCATTGATTGCTTTCTTTTTGCCCAGTGCCTTACCGCCGATGGTAGCACCGGAGATCAAAGCTGTGACGCCGATCGAAATCAGAACAGATGTGGTATTCAGTCCCTGCTGCAGCTGCGCGACAATAACGGCGGCCGTAGAACCGCTGACAATGCCGCAGATATCACCCACCACATCGTTGCAGAACGAACTAACCTCATTGGCTTTGCTCAGAAGTCGCACCGCTTCACGTCCGCCTTTTTCTTTGTGGGCGGCCATGGAGTGAAACGGACGCGGATCAGCAGCCGTTACAGCCACACCAATCATATCAAAAATGATGCCCAGACCGATAAACACCGCCAGTACCAACAGAGCGATTACTGTACCGGTACCGACCAGGGCGGTAGATGAGAAAAAGCTCAATACAGCCGAAAGAACCACAGACATTACAAATACTTTCAGTGGCCAATGGCTATTCTTCTTTTTGCTTTTTTCTCTGTCACTCAAGTCAAATCATTCCTTATTGAAAAAATAACTGAACAGGGCAGCTCCGGGAGTTAATCTTACGGCTTAGGTCTGGTTGGATTTCCCCACAGCACACCTCTCGTCGCCGATCAGGCGGTTTCCCCTTCGGTGCTGTGCCATGATGTTGCCTGGTCATGATACCCGACTGCCACTTAGTCCGTACTGCAATCCCCCCGATGCCCCGTTTGAAATAGGACAGCCTAGGTGATTTCCACTGCAGTCAAACCGTCTCTTAGCTTCTTTTGCAGCCATGGTTTCAAGGAAATAGCACTGCTGCCCTGGCCGGGGCTCTCGTGCATCAGCTCTCCTATTCGCCATACCCACGCAAAGCAGGCTACTCTGCACACAGCGTTCACGGCTCAAAGACCGGGTAGCACCGCATTGCAGGTTCTCAATCTGCTTCGTAGATGGGTCGGTTACCACGAAGGGAGTACGCCCACCCACAACAGCAGGTCTCCACGGGAGCAGGGTCGGATTCTCCATGCCATTGGAGAGCGCCCTACAGCCGCAGGCACGGACAAGTCCGTGCCTACCACCAGCACCCACCCCAAACTGGGCGTAAGAAGCAAGCACCAGTGGCTTCACAGTTGTGCCCTTTAAAGGATTTTTAGGCCCTTCTTAGGAGACGGCAGATCTGACTAGGATACTGCGCCGCTGTTCAGTGATGCATATCATATCACATTCTGCCTGAGTTTTCAACTGGTATATACAACATATTCAGTATATACCGTGTAAGTATTATATAAAAAAACACCTGTCCTTGGAAAGAACAGGTGTCTTCTCTTATTTGGTTCGCTCTACCATCTGATCTGCCAGTTCATACAGAAACCCGCAGTCCGGCCAGTCGGCAACGGCCGCCTTGGCGTGGGCGGTACACCGCTCCACCAGCTTGGCACAGCCATCCAGTCCGCGCAGGTCAACAAAGGTTACTTTCCCCTCTTCCCTGTCCGAACCGATGGGTTTGCCAAATACGTCTTCTTCGCCTACCACATCAAGCATATCGTCACGGATTTGAAATGCAAGGCCAAGCTGGGCGGCATATTCAACTGCCTGTGCCCGTTTTTGCGCATCCATTTCCGCAGCCACACAGCCAAGCTCGGCAGCGCCGGCAATCATAGCACCGGTTTTCAGTTGGTGCAGCATCGTCAGCATCGCTTCATCCTGCACGTTGCAGACAGTATCGAGTACCTGACCTGCCACCATGCCATCAGCGCCGGCCGCCCTGGCCAGCACTTCCACTGCGTCAATGCGGCTCTTTGCGCTCAGACCGGGCGCCTGCGCGATGAGTCGGAATGCTTCCGGTTGGAGGGCATCGCCGGCAAGGACGGCCATAGTCTCGCCAAAGACCTTATGATTGGTGGGTTTTCCGCGACGCAGATCATCGTCGTCCATACATGGCAAATCGTCATGGATCAAGGAATAATTATGTACCAGTTCCAAAGCACAGGCATACGGCAGCGCCAGATGCCAGTCAATACCGCCCAAACGGGCGAATTCCAGCGTCAGCACAGGTCGAATCCGCTTACCACCGGCCAAAATACTGTAGCGAATGGACTCGAACAGCTTGCTGTACGGCTTGTCCTGCAGAAAAAGTCCGGCCAGATATTCTTCAATCGCCGCCTGATAGGCGGCATAGCGTACCTGATAGTCCATAAATCAGTCCTCGTCCACAAAGTCGGTTTCAACAGGTACGCCGTCAGCGCCTTTCATCAGCTTCACAACCTGCTGTTCAGCCTTATCCAGCTCTGTGCGGCAGGCGGATACCAGACGTGTTCCCTCTTCAAACAGTGCCAGAGAATCGCTCAGCTGGGCGTCACCCTTTTCCAAGCGAGCCACAATTTCGTCCAGACGGGTCATTTTCTGCTCAAATGTCATCTCGTTCATCTCATTCACCCTTATCTTTCACCGTGCAATGCAGCGTTCCTTCACCCAAACGCACGTGCACGAAATCTCCTATGCTTACTTGCTGCGCGCTGCGCAGTACCGCTCCCTCGTCGTTTTGCGCCATGGCATACCCGCGCCCCAAAACCTTTAGCGGACTCAAAGCATCCAGCTTTGCGGTCAGCTGGGCAAAGCGACGACTGTCCGCTTCCAGCGTTTGCCGGGCAGCGCCGCCAAGCTTCTGTTGGACGTAATCCAGGTACATCTTCCGATCCTGCAAAAAAGCAGTAGGATCTGTCAGTGCGCGTTTTTGCGCAAGATGAGTCAGACGTTGGTTTTCACGTTCCAACAGGTTCAATTCCGACTGGACCAGACGATTGTCCGTGTTTTGCAAGTTGCGCAGCAGCTCTGCCATGTCAGGCACCGCAATCTCAGCTGCATTGGAAGGGGTAGATGCCCGTCGATCCGCCACAAAGTCGGAAATGGTCACATCCGGCTCATGGCCCACAGCGGAGATCACCGGAATTTCGGATGCATAAATCGCCCGGGCGACACGCTCGTCATTGAATGCCCACAGATCCTCAATAGAACCGCCGCCACGACCGGTAATGATCACATCAGCCAGATTCCAGCGGTTGGCGTAGCGAATTGCGCCTACAATTTCCGGCGGAGCTTCTACGCCCTGCACCCGCACCGGCAGCAAAAGTACCTTTGCGATAGGGTAGCGTCGGCGCAGAATGCGGATCATATCGTGTACCGCTGCACCGGCCGAGCTGGTGATAATCGCGATCCGCTGCGGATATAGCGGCAGCGGCTTTTTGTGGGAGTTGTCAAAAAGGCCTTCTGCGTGCAGCTTTTCTTTCAGTTGCTCAAAGGCAACATACAGATCACCCACACCGTCTGCCGAAAGACTGGTGCAGTAGAGTTGATACGCACCATCTCGGGGGAAGACGCTGATGCGGCCGGCGGCAATGACCTTCATTCCATTTTCCGGCCGGAACTTTAATTTCATTGCAGAACCCTTGAACATCACACTGCGTAAAGCACCCTGGCTATCTTTCAAGGTGAAGTAGTGATGCCCCGACGGATATATCTTGTAATTGGAAAGCTCTCCGCGAATCAGAAGATCTCCCAATTCAGGAGTACCCTCCAGAATATTTTTGATGTATTGATTGATTTCCGATACTTCGTAGACGTGCTGCTGTGCCATGAGAAACAGCTCCTTATGGTCAAACAGGCAGAGCCAAAGCTCTGCCTGCCGATGGATAATTATTTTACTTCCTCGCGCAGGAAGCTGCCCAGAATGCCGTTCATAAAACGGACAACCTCGGGACTCTCGTACTTTTTGGCGATTTCAACCGCCTCATTGATGGCGACGCCGTTGGGAATGTCAGGCATGTAGAGGATCTCATACATGGCCACGCGCATGATAGCGGAGGCCACGAGAGAAATGCGCTCAAAACGCCAGCCCTGCGCATACTTTTCGATGTAAGTGTCCAGCTCAGCTGCGTGCTCTGCAACGCCGGAAACCAAGCGGCGAATATACTGGACCTGCTTGGCGTTGGGTTTGTCGGTGTAAACTTCACATTCCAGAGCCAACGCCTCAAAATTCTCCTCCGACAGGCGGGAATTCAGAAATGCTTCGACAGACAGATCGGTGAAGCTCAGTTCATATGCCAGATGTGTGGCAATCTCTCTTGCAGTATTGCGTGTCATACCTTTATCGTCCTTCTCTCTCTCGAATCAGGCAGTGCTTATTCAAAGCAAATGCCGCCTACATGAACATTGACTGCCTTGACATCAAAACCGGTCATATCCTGCAGTGCAGCAAATACGCCGTTCTGTACCTTGCCGGCCACTTCAGCAACAGCACTGCCGTAGCGGATCATAATAAACAGGTGCACCACAATTGCACCGTCTACCATCTCAACGCGCACACCCTTGGCAGAGAGTTTCTTGCCGCCCAGATAGTCGGACATATTAGCGTTCATCAAGCCGCCCACGCCATCCACTTCCAAAGTAGTGGTGGTGGCGATGGCAGCGACCACATCTTCAGAGATCTGGATCGTTCCCATGCTGTCATGATGGGTCATATAATCTTTGTTATCAGCCATAGTCGGAAATTCTCCTAACTCATATCATTTGCATTGCAATTATGGTTAGTATAACATTTCCGTCCGGAAAATACAACTATTAATTTGCCTCCATGATCTTGATCTGATCGGCTGTGTAGTTGGTCTCATTGATCACAATGTCCTTAATGCGCGCCGCATCTGCCGCATCCAGTCCGTCGGCATCGGACACAACAACGCTGATGCTGTCTGCTCCCATGAATGTTACGCAGTCAGCGTAGCCTTTGGCGGTGACGAGGCTTTCGATCTGCGCCTCGGCAACAGTGTAGGCGGCCAGCACCTGTAGCGTCTCCGATGCTTCATTCAGTACGCTCTGTTCGGCATTTTCATCTACTTCTGCATCCTTCAGCATACTGATGGCACTGTCTCTCGCCTGCTTGCGGCTCAACCGCGCCGTAGCAAAGTAATCGCTAACCGACACTTCAACGCCGTCATTCTCTGGGCTTTCCTCCTGAGAGCTTACTAATGTCGACTGCCCTAATACCTTGGATTGATTGCTCACATTGTCACTGTACCTCCAGTTTAAGTATACCGCTGCTCCCACAAAAACCAGTACGGCTGCGGCTACCGCTCGCTTTTTCCAGATCTGCTTCATTCCATGTCCTCCCTTTATGAATTCCATTTAACGATCGATATTTTGTCGCTGCTAAGCCCCGTCAGTGCTGCCACTGCCTCTGTCAGCGCCAACCGCACGCTGGCTTTGTCGGCGCCCTGACATACCACCAACGCCCCTTGGTAGACAGGATATTCCTGCCGCGTAATGACGATGTCCTCATATCCGCTTCCACGATTGAGCGTCACTGTCTCGCGCTGGGTCCGTGTTTCGTCATTGTCTGCGCTCTCGTCGATGTCCTCAGCCAGCTGCAACTGTGATCCGCTTTTGAGTGTCAGCATCAGTTGCAGCTTCCCTGTCCCCTCGATCCTGCTTAGAATTTCTTCCATGCGCTGCTCCGTCTCGTCCAGAGAGAATGTTTCGCGCTCCTGCAGTGGCTCCTCAACCGCCACTTCCTCTGTAGCAGGAATCAGCATCAGTATCAGTCCGGCTAAGATGATGATCACAACCCACCGATATTTATTCCACAGTGTTTCCAACTTTTCGCGACTCAGCGGTAAGTTCATCCTTCGTCCTCCCAGTACTGACGTGACCGGTCAATTCCCAGTTCATCTTCCAGCCAGGCTGCCAGCTGGGCATCTTTATTTCTGTATAACGTTACTGACTCAACCACCGGTGCATCCTGAATCGTCTCTACCACCACTTTTACGTGACACGCACTCCCCAGCTGCTCCGACTTTTTCGATATATATGCGCCCATCTCGTCCTCTATGATGGATTCCATCTGCTGTTGATAGTCCTCACGGTAGCTGCTGATTTGCGAGTCTATCTTCTCTTGATAGTCATCAAAATTCAAATCCCAATCATCGGGATTGGCAGCGGCCAAAGGCTGTAGCAATACCAGAAACATGATCAATCCTCCCGTTATCTTCGCAATCCCCCGTATTGCGCCCTTGGGCAGAATTCCGTCCAGAATCGCAAGACAAATAGACGCTGCAATAACGCCCCATAACCATTGCCGAATCATGTCAATCATAGCGTCACCACCATCACCGCGCTGACTGTCGAAATCAGTAATAATACGGCGCAAGCGCCTGTCATGCCAAGAATCAATCCAAACGCGCTGCCCAGATCATGGATTAACTCCACCAGACTCGGAGAACCCAATGTCCCTGCCAAAAATGCGGCAGCTTTGTACAGCAAATACTGTATAGCCAGTTTCAGAAATGGCGTCAAACACAGCGCTAAAACGGCCAGCGTTCCGGCAATACCAACCGTATTCTTTAATATGGCAGCACCATTCAACACTGTACCGGCTGCATCGGAGATAATTCCGCCTACGATGGGTACTACTCCTATGGCTGAACGAGTCAATTGTACTGCCAAAGCGTCAGCTGAGGAAGCTACCGTGCCGCTCAGAGACAGATATCCTGTATATAATACCAAGGCACCGCTCAACAGCCACGTTGTTCCCTTTCGAATGGCTGAAGCAATACCGCCGATTTTGCGTCCCGGCACCATGGCGTTTGCAGCGGCCGCCGCAATGTAGATATACACCATTGGCAGCAAAAGATTCCTTATCAGAGAAATTAATATATCCGTAAAGAACACCGCCGCCACGTGCCGCACACCGGCCGATACCGCTCCGCCGCTTGCGGCAACCGCTGCCATCAACGTAGGCAGCAGAGATTTAGAGAGAGTCTCCAGCGCCTCCATAGCCTCCATCCCTACGCCCATCAGCGTATGTAAGTCGCCGGCAGCGATCATGGTGATGACGGTAGCCCCTACTACCGATACCATTGACAGAGAAACGCTGCTGTCAGCAGCTCTGTAGAAGTCGTCGGCCAAAGCGCATAACAAAACGGCGCACAGCAGCAATACAGCGCCTCCTGTCTGTTGGCGCAAAAGCGTACGAAAAAGTTGCCTGCCTTTATCCCACAACATGGCTATCCCTTTCTCCAGGGACTGTTCGTTGCCGCTGCGTAAAGACTCCTCCATCAGCTCTTGTACATCATCCGGCAAAGATTCGTTCCATTCATCCGATAATGCGTAAGCAGGCTGCACGCATAGCAACAGAGAGAAAAAAATCAAACCAATCCAACTCGCAATAAACTTCATAGCATTGACTGCAGCATGTCCCACGCTGCTTTAAACAAAGGGATCGAAACAGTAATTGCTCCAAACGATCCGCAAATTTCCAACATGGATGCCATTGCGCTCTCCCCGGCATCCCGGCACAAGTCGCTGCCCAATCGGCTGATCAGTGCAATGGCAACTGTCTTGATCAGCGGCGCAAACAGGTCGTTGGGAAAACTCTCCAACCGTGCCATCACTTCGATCACTTCAGCAACAGTACGTATGGTTTGTACAATCCCCACTCCGACAACCGTTACTACGGCTAACGAGAGCATAATGGCCAGCTCCGGTGTTTTTTTCTTAAGAAGCGCAGCAAAAATGCCGCCGATCAGGCATAGTACCGCACCTTTCCATACCTGTTCCATCACAGCGAAAACAGCGTTTTGATCAGATCGAAGAGATCACTGATCTGCTGCACCAGCATCATTAAAACCACCACGAGTCCCGCCAGGGTGGTCATCATGGCCTGCTCTTCCCTACCACTGCGCACCAGCACCTGATTGAGCACTGCGACCAGGATCCCAATGGCTGCAATTTTAAAAATCAGATCTACATCCATTTTTAATCCTCAAATTAAAACAATCACCAGCACGGCAGTCAAGCATCCGCTTGCTGCCATGCAAAGACGCTCTCGCTCCTGCTGATGCAATGACATGTCTGCGGCACATTTCCGAAGTTCTTTCGCAGTCAGGCGCATTGTGCCAATCACTTGCTGTGCATCTCCCTGTAGATCCATCCGACAAAGAATATCTTTCATTTCATTATCCTTTATTGTGGAAAATTCACGAGTCCAAGCGGCTTGTAAAGTTAAACCACTTTGCATTTGATTCTTGATATGCATGAAATATGCGCCACACGGCTTCCTGTTGGATTCTGCCTCCAGTACTCTTTTTATCGGTAAATTCTGCCATCTGACCATGCCTTCCATGCGCTCCAACGCTGCGGAAAGCTCCTTGGCGAGATAAATTTGACTCCGTTTTTCCTTGATCCAGCTCCAGCAGATCATGACATCGCTTATTACCAGCAAAGCAGCCCCCAAAATCTTCCCGCTCATAGCTGATGTACCTCGTAGCTTCTTGAGCCTCCTTCAAGACGAATAGAAACGGCGTAGGAAAAGACTCCCAGCTTCAGCAGTTGAGAAAAAAGCGGCTTTCGCAACAGTTCTTCCCTGCTGCCGGCGTGGATTGTCGCCAATAGCGAAACCCCGCAGTTGGCAGCGCGCGCCATTTCCAGCAAGTCCTCCTTCCGCGTAATTTCGTCCACTGCGAGAACCTGTGGGTTTGCTGCACGCAGTAAAATTGGAATTGCAAGCGCTTTGGGGCATCCATCCAGTATATCGGTATGGCAGCCTACCGTCATTTGTGCTTTTCCTTGATACATCACCGCAATTTCGCCTCGCTCATCAGCCACGGCTACACGATGCGCGGCCATGCCGCAGCTTCCGTCCGACAAACAACGGATCATATCTCGCAACAGTGTCGTCTTTCCAAGTCCCGGTGCAGAGTAAATCAGCGTATTGGGAAAGAAACCACCTCCCATCAAACGCGCAGTTATCTCCTCTGCAAGTCCGATCCGCTCGCGACTGATGCGGATAACCGCCGAGGATAAGTCTCGCAGGTTGCTGACTCGTCCCTCATGTATAACAGCGCTACCGCAGATTCCTATACGAAATCCTCCTTTAGCGCTCAAGTAACCGGCGCTGATGGTATCGCAGGCGGCATATCGGGAATATTCTGTCACAATGTCACATAGCTGCTCTATGTCTTGCTGCGCCACGATCATATGAGGGGTCTCCTGCTGAACAATCCGCTCTCCCTCTGGCAGAAGGACGGTCATAGGCTGTCCTGTCCGAAGGCGAAGTTCTTCTGCCAAAGCCTTCTGCCAATCCGGAAGCCGTAACGCCGGCTTTTGCCAGCGCAGTGGGAGTAGTGCTGCAGCCTGCTCGTACCGCTCAATGGCATATCTCTCGTCCATGGTCTCTATCCCTCCAGTGAATGATAGTTCACCATATGAATCATCGGCCCTGAATATGCCAAAAACCCTTCGCGCCTGTTGGCACAAAGGGTTTTGATGTTGATTTGCATTATTCCTGCCCGTATAGTGCATGGAGGATTCCGGAATAAATCTGCTCCGGATTCTTCTTAAACCGCTCCGCTAAATCCTTTGCCATCTCTTCCGTGGCTACCACAAGATCCAGCTCCATAATCTCGTCCACGTCATCACGCAGATACAGCATCACTGTATAACTTCCGTTGTCCCGCTCTACCACGCGGCTCTGCACCTGATTACGGCGCAGCAGCATCTTGTGATAGGTCGCAATATTCTTGTCGGCACGGATTCGTACGGAGTACGGCAGACTGGACTCGCAGATCTCGCTGTTGCGCAGCCCCTTGGGGGTAATGCAATACTGTTCCTCTGCCAGTCGCAGATGTTCCGTGTTGACCAGATCGTTCAGACATTCTGCAAAATCAAAATAATCGATTCCGTCATCGCACATTGTCAGTTCCTGCAGCTCTGCCAGAGGCATCGGCTCGGACACACGTGCTGCAATGTAGAGAATCAAAAACTTGATTTCCAGCTTATCGCGAATAAATCCAACACTCATTCTGCTCACCTCATTTCCAATCTATTATAAAAAATGTTTCGTATTTTGTACAGTGTTAAATGCAAATTTCCCTTTAACATAATTGCATTTTTTGCTTGAGTCTGTTATGCTAAATGTCGGATTTTCGCAAAAGGAGTCTTACCATTGAAAAAACTGATTACATGTATACTGGCAGCCGTCATGCTGCTCTCCTGCACCGGCTGCGATCGCTGGGAAAACCCTGAGCTGCTACCCGAACAGGTTGTTGTGGTAGTTCCGGAGCAGGTGGTAGACACAACTGTCAAAAATCCGCTGACCGGTGAACCTCTGGCAAATCCGGACGCGGTAAATAACCGTCCCATTGCCTGTATGCTCAATAATATCCATCTGGCCATGCCGCAGCACGGCGTTTCCGCTGCAGACATTATTTTTGAGTATAACGTAGAAGGCGGCATTACCCGTATGGTGGGTTTCTTCCAGGATCTGACCAATGTGGGTACCATTGGATCTACCCGCAGCGCTCGCCCCTACTTTGTGGAGACGGTGCTGGGTATGGAAGCCATTTATGTTCATGCCGGTGGCAGCGATGAGGCCATCTGGATGATTCGTCAGTTGGGTATGGATGATATTGACGAATGGAACTGGGAGTGCTTCTGGCGTGATGAAGAGCGACTGAAGACCAAGGCGTGGGAGCACACGCTGATGACCAGCGGCGAGCGTTTGGAAACCTACTTCACCGAACATGGCTGGGAACGTAAGCACAGCGAAGATTTCGCCTATCCCTTTACCTATGTGGAAGACGGTACACCTTATAGTGATGTCAATGCGACTGATATCTCTGTGCGATTCTCTAACTATAAAACCGGCACCTTCACCTATGATCCCGAGACTGGTCTATATATGATCGGACAATACGGCGATGCCTATATTGACGGCAACACCGGTGAACAGGTCGGCGTGACCAATCTGTTGATCCTGCGTACTACCGTGTACAACAGCGGCGATGAAGACGGTCATATGGTAATTGATATTCAGGGCAGCGATACGGGAACGTACATCTGCGGCGGCAAAGCCACCGAAATTACCTGGCACAAGGAGACTATGGAAGATCCTTTCACCTATACGCTTCCTGACGGCACCCCCTTTTCACTGGGTATTGGAAAAACCTACGTGTGTGTAGTAGGCCACAATGCCCTCGTCACCATCTCTTAAAGAAAAAGGATCAGACGGCAGCAAATGCTGCCGTCTTTCTTTTCACCCATTGCGCCGCCCGGTCATACATTGTAATGAAAGAGCCATCTTTCCATTACTTATCAGGAGGTTATTTCATGGCTGAAAACGGAATGCCGGGCCCGGTCTGCGATCTGAGCAGCGTCCGTGAGTCCGTCTGTATCCATACCAGAAAAATCTTCGACAGCTGCCGTGACAAAGACTGCATCGAAGATCTTCGCTTCTACCCCACTACCGCAGCACAGGAGATCCTTGGCGGCTGTCAGATGATCCGTGGCGGTACGGCAGAACTTCTCTATGTCTATACAGATGTAGAACCCGTCACCTTCAATCGCGGCTTCTACTCCATCGACATGCGCTTTTTCTACCGTGTCACGTTGCAGGTGGCTTCCGGCACACCTCGCTGCGCCGAGGCAGAGGGCTTGTGCGTGTTTGATAAACGCTGCATCCTCTTCGGCAGCGAAGGCAGCGCCAAAATTTTCTCATCCGAGGCCGTAATGGATGAATTGGATGTTCCCAGCCGGGCATATACCAACCTTCCCACCGCCGTGGTGGAAGCGGTAGATCCCATCGTGCTGGATACCCGCATGGCAGAATATTGCAGCAACGGCTGTGAGAGTTGTCTGGCGGAGCTTCCCACCTACATTACTGCCAGTTTCTCTCATCCCCTGGTACTCAACGACTGCGGCTCGCGGCGCTACTATGTGACGCTGGGCCAGTTCACGTTGGTGCGTCTGGAACGCGATACGCAGCTTCTCATCCCCGTCTACGACTACTGCATCCCCCAGACAGAGTGCTGCGCCGAGGACCAGCAGAATCCCTGTGGCCTCTTCCGCTCGGTTGCCTTCCCTGTCAGCGAGTTCTTCCCGCCCAATACCGTGGAGATGCCCAAAGACTATGTCTCCACCCGCAACTACTGCGCGTGTAAGTAAATGAAAAAGGACGCTGCGTTAGCAGCGTCCTTTCCTTATCTCATCTTCACCACAACGTTCTCGTCACCCAGCCAGTCCTGACACTCCTCAATGAAGGCAGGATGGTTCAGACACTTGGTACCCAGCAGCTTTCCGGTGTCAGCCACGCGGATTTTTACGGGCGTCTCACCCTCAAACATGGTCATCACCAGCTTGATATGACGGAAGGCCTCACACTCCATACTGGGAACGCGCAGATAAATAGTGGCCTCACCACTCTGCTCAGGCTTAACCGTCTTGCTTTTTTCGGCAGGCAGATCGTTTCGCAGCGGATAGATAGAGTCACACATGATCTGCGGCGGTTTCTCATCGCGAACCGACAGTCGGCCCTTCACCAGAACAGGTGTGTTGACCTGCATGTAACTGCCGCACTGCTCGATGACGCGGTTAAAGCACAGAAGTTCCATACTGGCCAGTTCATCTTCAACCATGACGTAAGCCATCAGCGAATTGTTCTTCGTCGTGCGCGTCTTACTGGAGGTGACAACACCGGCGACAGTGATATTCTGTCCATCTGCAAAACGCTTGGGTCCATCCTCGGCGGCAAAATCCGCCAACACAGATTGAATGGATGCAGCGCCGGCGCGGCGGGCAGCATCACGGTAATCGCTCATGGGATGGCCGGAGAGATAAAGACCGGTGGTTTCCTTCTCCATAAACATCCGCTCAGTGGCGGTATATTCCGGGATATCCGGCAGTTGGATACGAGAATGGCTGGTACCGGCAGAAGTCATGGCCATTCCGAAAAAGTCCAGCTGTCCCTCCACATTCTGCCGGCGGCTGGAAGCGATGGAATCCAGAACCTTCTCATATACGGTTATCAGCTGAGAACGGCGCGCACCCAAACAGTCGAAGGCACCGCTGCGAATCAGGTTTTCCACGGCGCGCTTATTCATGTCGCTGCAATCGAACATCCGCTCGCAAAAATCCTGGAAGGAAGCAAATTCCCCTCCCTGTTTTCGCTCACGCACAAGGGATTGAATGAAACCGCGACCGATATTCTTGATAGCCACCAGTCCAAAGCGGATACCGTCTTCTTCAACCGTAAAGCGGTCATAGGACCGATTCACATCCGGCGGCAGGAGTGCGATCTTGCATTCCTTGCACTCTGCAATGTACTCGGCCACCTTGTCGGAGTTATCCAGCACACTGGTCAGCAGCGCGGCCATATACTCCCGGGTATAATGACACTTGAAATAGGCCGTCTGATAGGCAACCACAGCATAACTGACGGCGTGAGCTTTGTTGAAGGCGTAGTTGGCAAAATCGTAGATTTCGTCGTAAATACCTTGCGCAATATCTTCGGAAATACCGTTGGCAATACAGCCTGTAATGCCTCTTTCCTTGTCGCCGTAGACGAAGGTTTTTCGCTCTTTTTCAATCTCCTTTGCCTTCTTTTTGGAGATGGCGCGGCGCACCATGTCCGCCTGTCCTAAGCTATAACCACCCAGTTTTCGGAAAATCTCGATAACCTGCTCCTGATAGACGATACATCCATAAGTAACGGAGAGGATCGGCTCAAGAGACGGATGCTTATAGGTAATCAGCTTCGGGTCATGCTTGCAGGCGATAAAGCGCGGAATGGATTCCATCGGACCGGGACGATATAGCGCAATAATAGCCGTAATATCCTCGATGCTGTGGGGCTTCAGCCCCAGACACACGCCGGTCATGCCGGTAGATTCCATTTGGAACACGCCGGAGGTACGGCCCTGAGTCAGCATGGCAAAGGTCGCCTCATCATCCATCGGGATAGACTCCAGCGAAAAGTCAGGCACCTTTTGGCGCACCATCTTGACCGCATCATCCAATACTGTCAGATTTCGAAGACCTAGGAAGTCCATCTTCAGAAGTCCCAGTTCTTCCAATGTCACCATGGTATATTGACAAACAATCGACTCGTCGTTGCGTGCCAGCGGCACATATTCGTAAACGGGACGCTTGGTAATCACCACACCGGCAGCATGGGTCGATGCGTGGCGAGGCATGCCCTCCACAGCGCGCGCCATGTCAATGAGGCGGCGAACCTTCTCGTCCGAATCATACAGGTCAGAGAGTTGTTTACTCAGCCGCAAAGCGTCATCCAGCGTGATATGGAGCGTGGCAGGCACCAGTTTGGCCACCGCATCCACTTCCGCATAAGGGATATTCAGCACTCGACCCACATCACGGATCGCTCCACGGGCAGCCATCGTGCCGAACGTGACGATCTGGGCCACATGGTCGTCACCATATTTACGGCGCACATAATCCACCACCTCGCCGCGGCGGGTGTCACCAAAGTCCATATCAATATCGGGCATGGATACGCGCTCGGGGTTCAGGAATCGCTCAAAATAGAGACTATACTCCATAGGATCGATATCCGTGATATGCAGGCAGTAGGATACCATACTGCCCGCTGCGCTGCCACGGCCCGGTCCCACGGGGATGCCGATGCTCTTGGCATAGCGCACAAAATCGGAAACAATCAGGAAATAATCGGTAAATCCCATCTTTCCGATCATGTCCATTTCATATTCCAGCTGCTGGCGATACGCCTCGTTTTCTGTTCCGTAACGCTCAATAAAACCTTCCTCGCACAGCTTGCGAAGATAGGCTGGTGAATCGTAACCGGGCGGCAGCTGGAATTCCGGCAGATGATATTTGCCGAAAGTAAAGTCAAAATGGCACCGGTCGGCGATCCGCTGGCTGTTTTCCACGGCGTCGGGATAACCGCAGAACAGTTCTTCCATCTCCTCTGTAGAGCGCAGATAGAAGTTCTGCGGCTCATAGCGCATGCGGTTGGCGTCATCCACCGTCTTGCCGGTCTGGATGCACAACAGCACATCGTGGCTCTCGGCATCTTCCTTGCGCAAATAATGGGCGTCGTTGGTAGCAACCAGCGGGATACCCGTCTCCTGATGCAGGCGCAGCAGCGCGCGGTTGACCTCCTGCTGCTCCCGGATGCCGTGGTCCTGCAGTTCCAGATAGAAGTTCCCTTCACCCAAGATTTCCTGCATCATGAGGGCGTATTCCTTTGCGCCTTCGAAGTTGCCGTTCATCAAGCGCTTGGGGATCTCACCGGCGAGGCAGGCAGAAAGGCCGATGAGGCCCTCGGAATGTGCGCGCAGAAGCTCCAGGTCAATGCGGGGCTTTATGTAAAAGCCTTCCACATAGGCCTGGCTGACCATATAGGATAGATTGCGGTAGCCTGTTTCATTTCGGCACAGCAGCACAAGATGACGCGATTCGGCATCAAACTCGTGGATCTTGTCCTTGCGGCTACGGGCAGCTACGTATACTTCGCAGCCAATCACAGGGTGAATCCCCTCGGCCTTGCATGCGCGATAAAAATCGATCGCACCGTACATGGCGCCGTGGTCAGTGATAGCTACCGCTGTCTGACCCAATTCCCTGACTCGCTTGGCAAGATCCCGGATGCGGCATGCGCCGTCCAGGAGACTGTATTCCGTATGGACGTGCAAATGCGCAAATGACATGATGTCACTCCTTGCTTAATTCTTCCAAATAATCGTACAGCATGGCAACAGCGGAGATAATCAGCGTTTCACAATGCTTGGTAGCGTTAAGCTCAGCTACCTCAGGCACAGGCTGCAGCTCTTTTTCCTGCAGCAGGTCGCGGCAGTCCACCTTATCGTTGCACCGGGCAGAAAACCGGCTTACAAACTCTTTCACCAGCTTGCCGGTAGCGGCCTTCTGCGCGGGATTCTCCTCGTTGTGAGGGTGCATCATACCCAGTACCAATACAGCACCGCTGGCAGCGCCGCAGATGTTGCCGCTGCGGAATCCTCCGCCAAGACCGGTGGCGATACGGCGGCACTGATCTTCCGTCAGTCCAGTCAAATCCCGAAATGCTTCCATCACACTCTGGCCGCAGTTAAAACCGCGATTATGATACTCCATCGCCAGACGGCAACGATCTAATTTATTCATCCAAATCCCTCGCAATCTCCATAATTTTTCTCATTCTGTGGTTAATACAGGACTTTGTCACCGGCGGCACACAGCGCTCAGCCAGCTGTGTCAGTGACAGCTCGGGATGCTGCAACCGCAGCATCGCCGTTTCTTTGATCTGCTTGGGCAGCAGCTCCAGTCTGCCGGCAGACTGTAATATTTCAATTGCTTCGCACTGTTCCTGCGCCGCGTCCAGCGTTTTGTTCACGTTGGCCATGTCGCAATTCATGGCGCGGTTAGCATTGTTGACCAACTCTTTTTCCAGCTTGGTGGTCATCATCTCCACAGCCGCCGCCGGTGCGCCGATCGTGGTCAATATATCTTCGATGTGCTCACACTGCTTGAAATAGGTCACGCTGTTGCCGCCGCGCATGACGTTGCGAGGTTGAAAACCCATCTCTGTCAGTAATGCCGACATTTCGCGACTGGCCTGGGCGTGCGAAGTAGTCAGCTCCAAATGATACCGCTTCTCCGGGTCTGTCACGCTGCCGCCGGCAAGAAAAGCGCCGCGCAGAAAGGACGTACGGCAGCACTCGTCCTCCAGAATTCCGAAGTTAACATGCATCACCAGATTTTGTTTCAGATCGTAACCTAACTGGTGGATGATCTTCTCCAGCTTCTCCGGATCTGTGATCTGAAAAACCATTTTTCCGTGATTGCCGTTCTCCTCTGGCAAACGGTCAAATTTCAGATCAAAGGCACGCCGGAACAGACGCGGCAGTCGTGCGGCGAATTCAGGATTCTCCGTAATAATGCGGATCTCCCGGTTGTTGAATGTATTGCTGTACAGCAGCACACCGTATGCCTCTGCCCTGGCGCAGCAAGCCCTCTGCACGTGCGGGCGGCACAATTCACTTTTTACTCTGTAGGCAAACGAATGCATGCCGTCTCTCCTTTTTATTGTTCTCTTTGATAATAAGATTTTTTCTTGTCTACCACACGGATCGTCCGTTCAGCGTGCAGCGCCATCAGCTCACGGGCCAGATGTCCCGGATTATGGCGTATAAAATTATTTTCGACAGCTGCAACGGGTTTTGCAACGATCTCCACGCCCAACTCACGGCAGGCATCCTTGTCACAGAAAATCGCTCCTGCTCCCTCTTGATGGTAGCGCTGCAGAATTGCCTGCGGTATGGCGGCATTGTTGGTCAAACACAGATTGAAAAGTCCGTGATAAGAATGTCCGAACAAAGCCCGGATATGATCCGAAACGGTATATCCTTCCGTCTCCCCCGGCTCTGTCATGATATTGCAGGCGTAAATCTTCAACGCATTGCTGCGCCGGATCGCTTCTGGGATACCATCTACCAGCAGGTTGGGGATAATGCTGGTGTAGAGGCTACCGGGTGCAAATACAATCATCTCCGCCTCATCAATGGCTTTGATGGCAGCAGGAAGCGCCTCCGGAAACTCCGGCTGCAGCCGTACACGCCGGATGCGGCAATTCTGCCCCTTCTTAAACTGACAAATACGGCTCTCGCCGAGTACAGTGGAACCATTTTCAAATTCCGCTTCCAGCAGAATATTCTCCGTGGTTACCGGCAGAATGCGCCCTGTGATGGCCAAAACCTGGCTCATGCCTTCCACCGCCTGATCAAAGCTAGGAAGGATTCCGTTCAACGCCGCCAGAATCAGATTGCCGAAGCTCTGACCTGCCAGTCCTCCCTCTTTAAACCGGTACTGCAGCAGCTGGCCCATCAGCGGTTCCACATTGGCCAGCGCCTCCATACAATGTCGGATATCTCCCGGAGGCGGCATGCCCATCTCCTGTCGCAGTACGCCGCTGCCGCCGCCATCATCGGCAACTGTGACAATAGCCGTCAGATTTTTGGTATACAGCTTTAAGCCGCGCAGCATGGTGGACAAGCCTGTTCCACCGCCTATGGCAACCACTTTTGCACCGTGTTCTGGTGCCACCTGATACACATAACGCTCCATGTTCCGCCTCCTTTAGCGGGAAATGTCCCTATGGCTCTCCGTTACCGGATAACCCTCCTTCAAGATAAATTCAGACACCTCATGGGCAACAGCTACCGAGCGGTGATGTCCGCCGGTGCAGCCAATGGCAATCACCAAAACGGTCTTGCCTTCTTCCTTATAAAGCGGGAGCAGAAATCCCAGCATTTTCTTGAGCTGCTCCAGAAAATCGTGAGTCTGCTGAAAGCCCATAACAAAATCACGCACTTGCGCGTCGAGGCCGGTTTTCTTTTTCAGCTCTGCCACGTAGTAGGGATTGGGCATAAACCGCACATCAAATACCAGATCAGCCTCGATGGGAATACCGTGCTTAAATCCAAAGGATAACACATTCACATGCAGGCCCACTCGGTCTTTCTGGTCGCCAAACAGACTCAACAACTCGCTGCGCAACTTGGCGGTGGAAAAAGAAGACGAATCCAGCACATAATCCGCGTGGTCGCGAACAGGCTGCATCAGCTTACGCTCTTTGGCAATGGCCTGCTCGATGCTAAGCCCCTGCACAGCAAGAGGATGAATCCGTCGCGTCTCCTTGTAGCGATTGATGATGGTCAGCGTAGATGCCTCCAAAAACAGCATCTTACAGTTGACTCCGCTGCTTTTCATCCGCTCCAGCGTATCAATCAGCAAGTCAAACGGCTCACCGGCACGCACATCATACACCAGCGCTACACGATTGTAACGTCCTCTGGAACCGGCGCAAAATTCAGCAAATTTCACCATCATCTCAGCCGGTAGATTGTCCACAATGTAATATCCGATATCCTCGAGATAAGAGGCAGCCTTACTTTTTCCGCTGCCGGACAAACCGGATATGATCAGAATCTCCATGCCAGCACTCCTTAACGGATGATCCGTACCTCGGGCTCCAGACGCACACCGGTCGCCTCAAAAACGCGCTGCTGCACCTGCTCTACCAGCTCCATCACATCGGCGGCCGTTGCACCGCCTACATTGATGAGAAAACCTGCGTGTTTTTCACTTACCTGCGCGCCGCCTACCGTCAGACCTTTCAGACCGGTCTGCTCAATGAGCGTTCCGGCAAAATTTCCCACCGGCCGCTTAAAGGTACTGCCTGCACTGGGATATTCCAGCGGCTGGGTCTTCTTGCGCCGCGCCATCAGATCATCCATACGCTGGCGAATGGCGGCAGGCTCATCTTTGTTCAAGCGCACAACAGCACTCAGCACAACGGCGCCGGTATCTGCGAAAATGCTGTGGCGATAGCTCAGATCCGCCTCCTCTGCTGTCAGCGTACGTACACCATCGGGGAACAGAGCAGTAATCTGCGTCACAACATCTTTCATCTCGCCGCCGTAGGCACCGGCGTTCATATACATAGCGCCGCCAAGGCTGCCGGGAATGCCGTGGGCAAATTCCAAACCGGACAAACCAAGCTGCTGGGCATATACGGCAAATCGTGCCAGAGAAATGCCAGCCTCCGCTTCCAGCGTCACTTCGTCCAACTGGCGAATCCCTGTCATACCTTCCGTCTTAATCACCAGCGTATCCAATCCTTCATCGCAAATCAGCAGATTGGTGCCCTTGCCCAGCACAAACGGCTGAATACCGCAGGAAGCCGCAATTTCCACCGTTGCCACCAGTTGCTCCTTCGTTTCCGGGAAGGCCATACGCCGCGCCGGACCGCCGATGCGGAAGGATGTGTGCTTTTGCATGGAAACCTCCCGCTCCACGCGGACATCCGACAGATCGCGGGCCATCATGTTATCAAAACTCTCGTACCAGAGCATCATTTTTCCTCCAAATTTATATTAAGCGCTTCTTTTTACCCAGCAGCGCTGCACCGATCATACCGGCCTGGTTGCCAAGCTCTGCTTTGACGATGCGTGTCATCTTCTCGCGGCTGCAGGGAATGGACTCTTTTGCCACTGCTTCCTGAAGCGGCAGCAGCAGATAGGCATCCTCTTCATTGCTGACACCACCGCCGATCGCCAACGCATCGGGCTGAAAGATATTGACAATATTTACGATGCCGGTACTAAGATAACTGATATAGTCACGGCATACCTGTTGACCCACAGGATCGCCCAGCCGCGCGGCAATGAAGGCAGACTGACCACTGACCACGTCGTTGTTCTCTTCCACTACACGGCGCAGAATACTCTGGTGCTCTTTCTCGATGGCCTCACGTGTCAGACGCTTGAGCGCGCTGGCAGAGGCGTATTGCTCCCAGCAGCCACAGCGTCCGCAAGGACATGGATGACCACCGTAGGCAATCGACATGTGTCCCACCTCGCCGGCCATACCATTGGAACCGTGAAAGATCTTACCATTGTGGATGATTCCGCCACCCACACCGGTTCCCAGCGTGATCATGACAAAGCGCTTGCTGTTGCGTCCGGCACCGACGTAGTATTCACCTAAGGCCGCACAGTTGGCGTCATTTTCGATGTACAGCGGCATCCGCAGGTGCTTGTGAAACAGGCGCCGCAGCGGTACATTGCGCAGCGGCAGATTGCAGCTATAGAGCAGCGAGCCGGATCGGATCTCTACCGTGCCGGGTACACCTACACCAACAGAAGCGATTTCCTCCATCGGTACACCCGCCATCTGCGCCAGTTCGCAGGTCATTTCCGCCATCGTTTGCGCCAGCATCTCCTGGTCTTTGATCTGTGCAATCTTCATTTTTGTTGTGGAGATAATTCTCCCCTGATCATCTACAAGGCCGGCTTTTAAATTGGTTCCGCCTACATCGATACCAATATATTTCATCCATTCTTCCTCGACTGACTGACCATCGCATCCACACGGCGGTCAAATTGCTCAATAAAATTCAGCGCAGAGTTTTCGCCGTACTGCATCTGGCGATTCTTCATCGTGGCGATCTCCACGATACCTGCCAAGTTACGGCCGGGGCGAACCGGAATCGTAAGCAGAGGCAGCGAAATACCCATCATGGTATACGTCTCGTCACCAAGGCCCAAACGGTCGTAGAACTTGCCGTCCTCCCAGGGCTCCAACTGGATCACAAGATCGATTTCCGTTTCAAACTGGACAGCGCCCATACCAAACAGCTTCTGCACTTCAATGATGCCCACGCCGCGGATCTCTACATAATGACGGATAATCTCCGGTGCCGTGCCAAATAGTTGGTCGGACACCTGCCGGATCTCCACCGCGTCATCGGCCACCAGACGGTGTCCGCGCTTAAGCAGTTCGATTGCTGTTTCGCTCTTACCAATACCGGAATCACCCAGTATCAAAACACCCTGACCGTAAATATTCATCAGCACGCCGTGTCGCACGATCTGAGGCGCCAACGCACGATTGAGATAATCAATCACATTGCTGCTCACTTCTACCGTCTGCAACGGCGTACGAAGCAGTGTACGTCCATGCTTTTCCGCCAGTTCCAACAGCTCGGGAAAAACTTCCATGTTTCTGGTAATGATCAGTGCCGGAATCTCGCAGCGCAGAAAATGGTCAAAGACCTCACGACGCTTCTCTGGCTCCATTACCTGCAGGAAAGTCATTTCGGCCTTGCCAAAAACCTGCATGCGGCGAGGCTCAAAGTAATCGTAAAAACCTACCAACTGCAGCGCAGGGCGGTTCAAATCGGAGATGGTGATCTCCCGTGTCTCATAGTCACGCCCTTTGTTGAGGATCTCGAAGCCGAAGCTCTCAACCAGCTTGTGTAGCTTGGCAGGTGTTCTCTTCACTTTTTCCATGTGCATATCCTCCTGTAAGCCAGGTTTTGCAAATAGGTATATTCCGGCATAATATACTTTATTATATCTTATCTGCCGACTTTACGCAACACTCAGGACGTTGAAAATATTTACCCTCCTGCAGTTTCCGCTTGCTTTCCTGCGATTCTCCCACGCAGTTCAGCCGCTTTGAAATCATACGATAAATTTTTTCAGTTTTTTGTCAAATAATGCTTGCATTTCTCTCTCACTTGTGGTAGCATATCAAATGCTTGTGAATGCAAGCTTTAATGTTAGTCACAGCAAGGAGGTGCAACGGATGGCTAAGTGCGAATTTTGCGACAAGGGCGTAACCTTCGGTATCAAGGTTTCCCATTCCCACAGACGTTCCAATCGTCCCTGGAAGCCCAATGTCAAGCGCGTTAAGGCAATGATCAATGGCACGCCCCGCCATGTGTATGTTTGTACCCGGTGTCTGCGTTCCGGCAAAGTTACCAGAGCGATCTAACCTTGGACAAGCAAAAGCCCTGTGCTCTGCACAGGGCTTTTTACATTGGCATCCAGCAAAAGAAGGTTCCGCATACCGCGGAACCTTCTTTTTTATACTTTTTTCAGGTGGCTGCCTGCTGCTTTGAGCATCAGC
>JAZRRQ010000022.1:0-15157 GCA_045650885.1 Vescimonas sp.
TATCAATACACGCTGCGTATCCTCAAGGCCGCGTTCCCCCACAAAAAGATCCGCGACATCAAACCCTTTGACATTGAAATGATGCTCAAGAAGTTGCGCCGTGACGGGCGTTCCACTTCCTGTCTCGCCCAATGCAGAGGCATGATGTACCAGATCATGAACAAGGCCGAGGCCAACGATCTCATCCGCAAGAATCCAGTGCGCTTCGCAGAAAAGATGCGATACCGCGAGCCGGTGAAGCGAAAGGATGCGTTCACTGCCGAAGAAGTCTCCATCCTCATGGAGCGACTTCCCGAAAACCGCATCGGTCTCAGCATCCGACTGATGCTGGGCACCGGCATGAGAACGCAGGAGCTCTTGGCTCTGGAACCGCGCCACATCGACACAGACGGGTCTCATATCCGCATTGAACAGGCCATCAATATGCAGAAAGGAACGGCGGTGGTCGGCTTGCCGAAATCCCGGGACAGCTACCGAACCATTCCGGTTCCCCAAAGTCTGCGATGGTGTGCCGTGGCTCTGCGGCAGACGGAGAAGAAGTTCGTCTGGGAGGAACGGAAGAAGGATAACCCTTGCAATCCCTCTCACTTCCGTGACCAGTTCCGTAAGGCACTGGAGGCCATCCCGGAAGTTCCTCTCCTTACGCCTCATTCCTGTCGACATACTTACGTCTCACAGATGCAGGCATTGGGTGTGGATCTCTCCACCATCCAGAGTATTGTGGGCCACGCCGATGTGGATATGACGCAGCATTACCTTCACGTACAGGAGTCCATCCGACTGGATGCCATCGATCGGTTCAGCAAAGCCTTTCCAACAGGCCGCAGCGGACCGGACGATCCGGACGGAACTGCCTGCAGGGTCATCAAATTCCCCAATGTGGGATAATGTGACGCCCTGTCCAGCGCATGCCATCGTAATTCTGGTACGAACTCTGGTACGTAAAGTTCCGCGGAAAGCAAGTGTTCCGCGACCTCTTGAATAAATGCGACAGAATGGACAAAAACGACTGATTTCAGACGAAAAAAGACCTGAAATCTTACGATTTCAGGTCTTTTTGGTGGAGATAAGCGGGATCGAACCGCTGACCTCTTGAATGCCATTCAAGCGCTCTCCCAGCTGAGCTATACCCCCATGCGCAAGGTGTATTATAGCAAAGGCTACGCATAAATGCAAGTCTTTTTTTCATATTTCCAAGAAAATTTTCAGACGGCAAGGGAATTCTCTCCCCTGCCGTCTGCTTTTTCTCAGAACGTCAGACGCATCTGGTACCAGACCACGCCGCCGTGGCCGGACTCAGAAATACCTTCGCTGACAAAACCCAGCTTACCATAATAATGCACCAGTCGATCCTTACAGGTAAGCACCAGACCCTTGCGGCCCTGAGCTCTGGCATCGTCGATGACACGGCGCAGCACCATTTCTGCAAGACCGCGGCAGCGGTAGCTGGGAATCGTATTGACGCCAAAGATCATCTGCCAAGCACCATTTTCATCGTGCATAGCGGCATTCTCGTACATCTCATCACAAAGGTCGGCCACATCGGTCACCATACCATTGACGAAGCCAATAAGCTTTTCTTCATCAAACAGCAGCCAGAAATGGTCGGGGTAAACGCTCAGACGGGCGCGGAAAGACTCTTCAGTAGCGGCTTCCGCTGCAGGAAAGCATTCTGCCTCAACTGCCGTAACAGCGGCCAAATCTGCCATTGTAGCGTGACGAATCTCCATCATCATATCCTCCTTGTTAGTGAAAAGACCCGGCACGATCGTGCCGGGTCTTTGTATAGGGCTGAAATTACTCAGCGTCCTCTTCCACTTCCTCAGCGGCAGGAGCCAGCAGAGCGCGGATGGACAGGGAGATCTTCTGCTTCTCTTCGTCGATAGCAGTGATCTTGGCATCGACTTCCTGACCCTCGGTCAGAACGTCAGCGGGCTTCTCGATGCGGCGATCAGCGATCTGGGAGATGTGGATCAGACCATCCACACCGGGAACAACCTCAGCGAAAGCGCCGAAGGTCATCAGCTTGACGATACGCACGGTAGCCACATCACCAACCTGATAGGACTCCAGGAACTTCTGCCAGGGATTGCTGGTGCGATCCTTGACGCCCAGGGAGATCTTGCGCTTCTCAGCGTCGAAGGAAATGACGTACACTTCCAGAGTGTCGCCCACAGCAACCACCTCAGCGGGGTTCTTGATGCGGGACCAGGACAGCTCGGAGATATGTACCATACCATCCACGCCGCCGATATCGACGAACACACCGTAGGAAGTCATGGACTTCACGGTACCGGTGTAACGCTTACCCTCTTCGATGCTGTTCCAGATCTCGTTCTGAGCAGCCTGACGAGCCTCATAGCTGACAGCACGGATGGAACCCACCACGCGACGACGAGCGCGGTTAACCTCGGTGACGCGCAGGGACACGGTCTGGCCGATCATGGTGTTCAGCTCAGCGCCGCGGGGCAGACCGCTCTGAGAAGCGGGAACAAACACGCGAACGCCCTTGACGTTGACGACGATGCCGCCCTTATTCTCCTCGGTGACCTTGCCTTCCAGGGTGATCTTCTCTTCCTTGGCGTTCTCGATGTCTTCCCAAACCTTGACGGCATCCAGACGCTTCTTGGACAGCATAGCGTAACCTTCCACGTCGTTGACGCGGATGATGTAGGTCTCGATCTCATCGCCGACCTTGACGACGTCCTCGGGCTTCACGCCGGGCTCGGCGGTCAGCTCATCGACGGAAATGTAGCCAGCCTGCTTGCAGCCCAGATCAACCTGAACCTCAGTAGGACCGACAGCCGTGACGATACCGGTTACCTTCTCTCCTGTATTTAAAGTCTTAAAAGATTTTTCCAGCAGTTCTTCGAAGCTCTCTTCAATAGCTTCCATGGTCTTGATTTCTTCGCTCATCGTTGTATATACCTCCTTAATGATGCCCGCCGGGGTGGACGCGCCGGCTGTAAGCCCCGCCACAGAACATCCATTAAGAAAGTCCGATGAAAGTTGTTCCGCCCGTTCGATCTGAACGACACGAGCGCATCTTTCGCTGCAAATTTCTGTCAAATGTTTGGTGTTGGCACTCTTCCGATCTCCGACCACGACCATAACGTCAACCTTGGCGGCCAGTTCCGCCGCTTCCGACTGCCGTCTATGCGTAGCATTACATATTGTATCAAATATTTTCGCGTTTGTACACTCTTTTTTTAAGATTTTTTCAGAACTTTCCCAGATAGCACGGATGCACGTTGTCTGAGCCACGGCAATCATCGGCAGATCCCGGCGCTGCGGATCCTCTGCCAGCCACGCGGACAGTTCTTCCGGGCCGTCAAAGACCAAGGACTTCTCCGACCAGCTGGCCACGCCCATCACTTCCGGGTGGTGCGGCTCGCCGATGATGACAGGGATCCGCCCCTCCTGATCGGCACTGGCCACCAGCTGCTGGATACGCAGCACATTAGGGCAGGTTGCGTTGACACAGGATGCGCCAATGGCCTCCAGGTGGTCGATCACCTGTTTTTTCTCGCCATGAGAACGGATGAGCACCGTCTCGCCGGGTTGGATCTGCGCAACATCTTCCACTGTCCGGGCGCCCAACTGCTCCAGTTCCGCTACCACGTTGGCATTGTGGATGATACTGCCCAGCATTACGCAGCCACCCTGCTGGGCAGCTGTCTGCTTTGCCAGTTTCACCGCACGCTCCACGCCGTAGCAAAAACCGGCACTTTTCGCAAGAATTACTTCCATCATTCTTCACCCAACGCCTTCACCTGACGCATGATTTCCTCTGCATTGGTCTGATATTCCTCCGCCGTACCCTTCCTACCGCTGTAGACAGGATGGTACACGGGGCCGAATACAATTTTATTTTTGCGGAAAGCACGCTTTTGGGGGGTAATGTACACAGGCTGCATCTTGGCACCGGAGCGGATGGCGATCATAGCGGCACCGCCCTTGGCAGCCGCCTCTTCCCCCATCTTCACGCGGGTGCCCTCAGGGAAAATCATCAGCTTCCAGCCATCGCGCAGACAACGAATGGCCGTCTTGACTGCACCAATATCGGAGTTACCTCGATCCACACCGAAAGCGCCCATCTTACCCAAAAACCAACCCAGCACAGGAACTTCCATCACCTGCTTTTTGGCCATGATACGCAGCGGCACATCAGAGCGCAGCGCGCAGGCCAGCAAAATAGGATCCAAAGCACTGCTGTGATTGGGACACAGCACCACAGCCTCCTCGCTCAGGTTCTCTATACCCCGTACATCCAGAGGGAAAATCAAGCGCACAATCGGAGCCAGAATCCTGTGAATGCAGCGGTAAAACACATTCTTTGCTCCGCTCACAGACCAACCCTCCCGCAAATGATGGCCAGCATCGCTTCCAGGCTCTCTTCAAAATTCAGTTCACTGGTATCCAGCAGTACCGCATCATCGGCCTGACACAGTGGTGCGGCCGCGCGGTGGCTGTCTGCCCAGTCGCGCTCCACGATCTGCTGCAGCACCTCGTCAAACGCCTGAGGCGTCCCGCGCTGTTCCAGCTCTTTCATGCGGCGCTGGGCGCGTACTTCAGCGGCAGCGGTGAGAAAAATCTTCACATCCGCGTTCGGCAGCACGACCGTACCGATATCGCGGCCATCCATGATGACGCTGGTACGCCGTGCCATCTGACGCTGCATCTCCAGCAGGTAAGTACGCACCTCAGGAATGGCAGACACAGCGGAGGCGTACATGGACATCTCCGGCAGTCGGATCTGGCGGGACACATCCTCTCCATTGAGGATCATGCGCTGCACACCATCCTCACCGTAGCACATCTGGATATCCAGCTCCGGCAGGATAGCGATGACAGAGGGGGCATCCTTAGGATCAATGTTCTTACCATATACATAATAACCGATGGAACGGTAGATGGCACCGGTATCCACGTAGACAATGCCGAGTCTTGCGGCAATCGCCTTGGCCAGCGTGCTCTTGCCGGCGCCGGAAGGGCCGTCCACCGCCACGGAATAGATTTTCTTTTCCATACTTCTTACCTCAATTCTCCGCGGCAGAAATACCCGCCTGCCGCCCGGTGGCCCAAGCGATCTGCAGATTGAATCCGCCGGTATATGCATCCACGTCCAGCACCTCACCGGCAAAGTAGAGACCCGCCACCTTCTTCGACTCCATCGTCGCAGGCTGCACTTCGCTCACCTTAATGCCGCCGGAGGTCACGATAGCCTCTCTTACGGGGCGGGGGCCTGTGACAGAGACGGGGAACTTCTTCAAAAACTCCACCAGTGCGCGGCGCTGTTCACGGGTGATGGAATGTGCTTTCGTCTCACCGGGAATGGACAGCTTGTCCAGCACCACTTCCACCATACTGTGGGGCACAAGACCGCCCACAATCTTTTCAAAGTCACGGTTGCTCTGCTCCGTCAGATCACGCAGGATGCGGGCATCCAGCTTCTGCTCGTCCAGCGCCGGTTTGAGATCAATGACCAGTCGGTACTGCTCCCGCTCCCAGTGGCGCAGGTGGGCACTGGCTGACAGGATCAGCGGGCCGGACACGCCAAAATGGGTAAAAAGCATCTCGCCAAACTCACGAAAGACCGGCTTATTCTTCTTGTTATAGGCCGTCAGCTCCACATTTTTCAGCGCCAGCCCCTGCATCTTGCCGCAGGACGCATCGTCACTTTCCAGCGGAACGAGAGATCCACGGGGCGTGACAATGGTATGTCCCAGTTCCTCCGCCATGCGGTAGCCGTCACCGGTACTGCCGGTGCCGGGATAGGACACGCCGCCGGTGGCAATGATCACGGCCTGCGCCTCATAGCGCTCCTTCTCCCCCACGACGGCGCAAACGGCATCTTCAGCCGTCTCCACGCTCATGGCGCGCTCACGCACCCAGGCAACATGCAGCTGCTTCATCCGACGACGCAGTGCATCAGAGATGTCAAAGGAGCAATCCGACTGTGGGAAGACGCGGTTGCCACGCTCCGTCTTCAGCGGTACACCCAGCCCCTCAAAGAAGGCCATGGCATCCTGACTGCTGAAGCGGGAAAAGGCACTATAAAGAAACTTCCCGTTACAGGGGATATTGTTCATCAGCTCTTCCATGGAGCAGTTATTGGTCACGTTGCACCGACCCTTGCCGGTGATATTCAGTTTTTTACCCAAGCGCTCGTTGGGCTCCAGCAGCGTCACCTGCGCGCCGCGCTCTGCGGCGGAAATGGCCGCCATCATACCGGCAGCACCGCCGCCGATCACTACAATCTTCTTACTCATCTTCTGCCTTACCGAATACACTGTATGTAGACCAGACCCGTTCCATCTCGGAGAAGGTGCTGGACACCTCTTCATGTTTTTGCTGTCCCACCGCCACGATCAGCGCATTGAGCAAGCTCAATGGAGCCGCCATGGAGTCTACGAAGGAAATCATATCGCTGCGTACCAAAAGCGACGTGCCTGCCGCCTTATATAGGGGCGACATCTTACTGTCGGTAATGGCAACTACCTCTGCGCCGCGGCTGCGGGCAAAGTCCACCGCGCTGACCGCCAGCTTGGAATAGCGGGGGAAACTGATACCCACGATCACATCGCCGGGGCCAATACGCACCATCTGCTCAAACACCTCACCGCCGGCCATATTCTGTACCAGCGTCACGTTGGGGAAAATCAGGTGGAAGTAAAAGTGGAGATAGCCCGCCAGATAAGACGAGGACCGGACACCCAATATATAGATATGCTTGGCCTTCATCAGCTTGTCCACCGCATCGGCAAAAGCACTGCGATCCAGTCCCTCAATGGCGCTGTGGATACTCTCCATGTCGCGCTGCATGACGCTGCCGAGAATGTCCTGACTTGCCATCTGTTCCTGAGAAGCCTGAATACGCTGGATCGAGGTCAGGCGGCCGCGAATCAGCTCCTGCAGCGCCTTCTGCATCTCAGGATAGCCGTCGTAACCCAGCTGGGCAGCGAAACGCACCACTGTGGATTCGCTGACCTCCGCAGCCTTGCCCAGTTTGGCCGCAGTCATAAAGGCTGCCTTATCATAATTTTCCAGAATGTAGCGTGCGATGCGGCGCTGGCCCTTGGAAAAAGAGCCGTGCTCCGCCTGGATCATCTGCAGTACATTGTCTTTCATGCTCTGTCGCTTCCCTTCAGCTTTAGCACTTCTTCGTCAGTCAAATACCGCCACCGGCCGGGTGCCAGATCTCCCAGCACCAGCGTATGCTCCGCTGTGCGCTGCAGCCGCGCCACTTCCATGCCGCACTGGCGGCACATACGGCGGATCTGACGGTTCTTTCCCTCGTGAATTACGATCTCCAGCACCAGCTCTCTGGCACGGCGTTCCAACAGCCGTACCTGCGCCGGGCGGATAGGCTCGCCCTCCACATCCCGCAGCGCCGCCAGACGCTGCACAGCGTTTTCCAGCTCGCCCCGTACCGTCACGCGATATGTCTTGTCCACCTCGCCGCTGGGATGGATCAGCCGCTGCATCAGCTCACCATCGTTGGTAAACAGCAGCAGACCTTCCGATTCCTTATCCAGCCGACCCACGGGAAAGACGCGCTCGCCGCAGTCTTTCACCAGTTCCGCTGCCGTCTGACGACCGTACTCATCTTTCAGCGTCGTCACATAGCCGCGCGGCTTGTGAAGCATCAGGTACACCGCCCCGGGGGCAGCACCCAGCGCCTTACCGTCAACGGTAATCGCATCCGTTTCCGGATCCGCCTGATCACCCAGAGCTGCCACAGCGCCGTTGACGCACACGCGGCCCTGGCGCAGCAGCTCCTCCGCACCACGGCGGGAGCACACGCCGGCGCGGGCTATGATCTTTTGTAAGCGCTCTGTCACGCTGCTCCCTCCTCATCGTTGATCTTACGAAATCCGTATTCATACAGGGCCGTATGGTCGGCCCAGTCGTCACCATCATGGAGCGTCACCGCCACCAGCGTGCGCCCATTGCGGACGGCGCAGGTAACCAGCGTGCGCCCAGCCGCCATGGTATAGCCGGTTTTCATACCGATGCAGCCCGGTACGCTGCGCAGCAGGCGGTTATGATTGCTCATGGTGCGCCCGGCTGTACTCACCTGTATTGTCGAGCACAAGCGCACAAACGTCGGATCCACTGCCGCCACCGCTGCCAGACGCGCCATGTCGTGGGCAGTTGAATAGTGCCCCTCCGCATCCAGCCCGTTGGGGTTGGCGAAAGAGGAATTATCCATACCGATCTGTTGTGCCTTGCGGTTCATTTCCGCTACAAACGCTTCCACACTGCCGCAGCAGGCATCGGCCAGTGCCAGTGCTGCGTCATTGCCGCTGCAAAGCAGCAAACCGTACAGGAGCTGCTCCACCGTCACCGTCTCACCCACCTTCAGGTACATGGAGGAACCTTCCACCATGTGCTCAGCCGTTACGGTGATCTCCTGCTGCAGACTCCCCTGTTCCAAGGCCACCAATGCCGTGAGGATCTTGGTGGTACTGGCAATGAGCATCTGGCGGTGGGCGTTTTTCTCATAGAGCACCTCCCCCGTGTCCGCATCCATCAAAATGGCAGCGACGGCAGAGGTACTGATTTCTTCTGCGCGGCAAGGCTCTGCGCCCACCAGTATCAAAACGGTGCAGAGCAGCAGCACCATCATTTTTCGCAATGGAATCACCCTTTACAACATTTGGTGATACCATTGTATTCTTTTAAAACTCGCTGTTTGCCTTCTTCTTGTCGATGAAATTCTCCACGCGATCCATCACCTGAGGAACCATCTCAATCACACGATCCGCCGTAGTGATCGCAGGCTGCGCCACCGGCAGAACGCGGGTCACACCGTCTTTCACCACCAGGAAGGCCACAGGCTCCACACGGACGCCGGCCGTGCTGCCGCCGCCAAAATGGGTATTGCCGGCCTGCTTGCCGTAGTCACCGCCGCCGCAGCCAAAACCGAAACTCAGGCGGGAGACGGGGATCAGCGTCACACCGTCGGCCGTAACGATGGGCTGACCGATGATGGTATTGGAATCCACCATTTCACGGATCTTGCTCATAGAGTTCTCCATCAGATCGCTCAGAGGGTTCTTCTTCTCGTTCTTTTCCATGGTATACATCCTTTCCTATCTCAAACGGTTTTCGTTTCTTCCTTGGGAGCAGTACGCTTCTTGCGCCAGGCCAGATACCATTTCAGCACCGGCACAGCCAACGTCAGCGCAATGACAATCACATCGCCCACGCGCAGCTTCACGCCCACGCGGCCTTCTGCTTTCGTTTCGAAGGTGTTATAGTCCACACCAAGGTGGATATGGGGACGCGGAATATGGATCAGCTGCTCCAGTTGGGGCATCATGCTCCACACCGCTGTATTGGCCCAGCCATACATCTGCGCCACTTTGACCGGGTCGTTGTCGGCAAAGACGATGCTCACCTCCAGCGGGTCGACACGCATGCGGCGGCGGATCTTCCCCAGCGCCTTCTTGAGCGCTTCAAACAGCACCGGCAGCGCCGAGCGGATGTCGTCAAAGGTGAAGGGGAACTTTTTCTTTGGTTTCTCCTTCTTCTCTTCTTGAACAGCCGTTTGCGACTTCTTCTTGTCCTTCTTTGCCTTCGCCTTCTTTTCCGGCTTGGGAAGGAGCGTCAGTTTTTTCGGTCCAATCTGCGCCACGATATGCAGCTCCTGTCCAAAGACAATCTCTACACGCACACGCAGCAGCCAGAGGATGGTAAGCAGCAGCAACAGGCTACCGAGAATATACCAGCCGACCATGATTTGCTCCCCCCTCTCGCAGAAATTTTACGTCAGTCTCACTCGCCGCCCAGCTCGTCCAGCACAGCGCCGTCTTCACTCAGACGCAGCTGACCGTCAGCCTCCAGACCGGGCATCTCCGGCAGATCTTCCAGAGAGTTCAAGTGGAAGGCACGCAGGAATGCCTTGGTGGTGCGGTACAGATGGGGTCGTCCCGGCACCTGCAGGCGGCCGCACTCTTCGATAAGCTTACGCTCCAGCAACAGGCTCACCGTATAGGAGCTGTCCACGCCGCGGATCTGATCCACATAGGCGCGGGTGGTGGGCTGATAGTAGGCGATAATGGTCAGCACTTCCAGCGCAGGCTGGCTCAGCTTGGCGGGCTTGCGGATCTCAAATGCCTTACGGATGGTGTCACCGTACTCCGGAGCGGAGCACAACTGCCACGTATCTTCCATGCGCACCAGACGGATGCCACGGCGCTCATAGCTGTAATAATCGGCCAGTTTCTGCAGCACCAGTTCCACCGTGCTGCGGTCCATATCCAGCGCCATGCAAATGCGATCCACAGCCACCGGCTCGCCGGAGGCAAAGAGGATGCCTTCGATGGCGGCCTCAATTTCTCTCATTTCCAGATTTCCCATCTGTTTATGTCCTCACTTCATTCTCAGGTTCGTCACTTTCCCACGTAACGGTGCAGTCGGCACTGGGGCCGGCCAGACGGATCATGCGGCTGCGGCACAGCTCCAGCACGGCCATAAATGTCGCCACCAGCTCACTGCGGCTCTTGCTGCCGCGGAACAGCAGCAAAAAGCGGGTGATTCCGCCGCTTTTCAGCCGCGAGAGGATCTCCTTCGCCTTGCTCTCCACCGAATAGGGCTCGCGGCGCACAATCTCGGCAAAGTCCTGGATGGGTGGCATAGCCGCCGCACCCTGACGGTCCATCACCTCTTGCATGGCGATGATCAAATCGCCCGGCTCCTGGTCGTACTCATAGATCTTTCCCCGCTCCATCGGTTCGGGGTTGCGGGTGATCACATTGCGGCCAAACTCGCTCATGGGACCCAGTCGCTCGGTCAGCTGCTTGATCTTCAGATAGCTCTCACCGCGCTGACGCTCTTCCAGCGACTTGATAAGGGCATCCATCTCACTCTGGGCTTCTTCATCCTCGATGGACAGGAGCATGCGCGTTTTAATGTACATCAAATGCGCCGCCATGGTAACAAACTCACTGGCCACCTCCAGATCCATCTGCTGGCGCTGTTCCAGATAGCCCAGATACTGGTCCAGAATCAGCGCAATGGGGATGTCCTGAATTTCTATCTTATTTTTACTCAGCAGGAACAAAATGAGATCCAGCGGGCCTTCAAAGTCCTCCATGACTTCGTTGGCGCGGGTCTGCACCACTTTTTCCAGTTTAAAAATCGGATTATCCAAAATGTAACACCTCAAATGCCGACCATGCGGCAGAATAAGTCAAAGACGATATAGATCACGTTGCTGATTACACGCTCACCCACACCGGCGAACACCAGCACCCACAAAACAATCATGCCGATACGCTCATAGCGCAGCACAAAGTCATAGGCGCGATCCGGCAGCAGGGAAAACAGCACCTTGGAGCCGTCCAGCGGCGGAACGGGGATCAGGTTAAACACACCCAGACCGATGGAAAGAATGGCTGTTTCCAGAAGAAACATCATCCATGCGCTGCCGATGGATGTCAGCCAGAAAAGCCGCACCGCCAGCAGCAGCAACAGCGCCAGCACGAAGTTGGACACCGGGCCCGCCAAAGCCGAAAGCGCCATGCCGCGCTTGGGATTTTTAAAATAATTGGGATTCACCGGCACAGGCTTGGCCCATCCGAAACCGGCCACCACCATCATGGCAAGGCCGAACCAGTCGATATGGCGCAGAGGGTTCAGGCTCAATCGATGCTGGCGCTTGGCAGTAGGGTCGCCCAGAGCATAAGCCGCCAGTCCGTGACACGTTTCGTGCACCGTCAGACACAGAAAAACGGAACACAGGCGCAGCACAAAATCCTTCATGGAGCCAAAATCCAGCGAATTCCATAGATTTATCAAATATTGCAATCCAAAACCCTCCACCAGGACATAGTCTCCCAATTTATCCAATCTATTATATCAAAGAATATCCCCCAATACAAGGAAAATTAACCGCCTGCCAAAAGGTTAAAATTCGGTAACAAAACTGTATCGAATGTAACGGACAGAAACGGCAAATTGTCACTAAGCTGTAGTGCTTTTGTAACGATGTTTGCCAGGGGTTGTGCTATCATATAGTTACAAGGAACAAAGCAACTTTTATTTGACAGAAAGGAGATCCATTATGATGACTATGAAAAATGCGATTATGGGCCTCGCGGCACTGTGCCTGCTGTGCGCTGTGGCAGCATTCTTCCTGCCCACTGCACAAGGAATGGTACTCTCCTATCTGGCCATTGCACTGTCCACTGTTGTGGCTGTGATCTGCGCTGTGGGCCTTGCTCTTTTGCTTCATCGCCACAACGCGGCGTAAAGCGAGGTAGCCGAGGAGGTGCGCCATGAAATTACGTTACACGCTCCTGCTCCTCTGCGCGCTGCTGCTCCCGCCCCTTGTCGCCTGCGGTACAGAGCCCTTTGTGGAAGAATCCTCTCCGCCGGAGAACGTGGCGGAACCTTCGGACTCTTTGGAGAACGTGGTGGAACCTTTGGACTCTTTTAAAATCGCAGTGGAAAGCCAGCCCGGCCGGTCGGTGGCAGTACACTGGTATTATGATGAGGCCATCCAGACCCCTTACAGAAATACACCTTTCGAAGAACTGGTTTTTCAGGTAGAGACGGAGTCTGCTCTCACCGGTCTTGCCGACGGAACGTATGACATTGCCATTCTCCCCTGCGTTCGCGGCGAGACACCTAACTTTGGCGCATATGAAGCGCTTCCTCTCATGGATGAGGCCATTGTTTTCGTCCACGGCAAGCCCACAGAGCCGGATACTGACTACGACCTAACGCTGGAGCAAATCCGCACTGTCTACGGCAGCAGCGACGCGTATTATTGGGATGAGGCACAGACAGTGCCGCTGATCCCTTCCTTTTGGGATGAGTCTCTGGCGCAACCCCTCGCCTCCCTCTTTGGCATTACAGCTGCCCCGGAAGCCCTTCTCTCCATCGAAGGATATGACAATCCCGTTCAGGCTACTTACCAAATGGGTCTGAACGGTGCCACACTCTTCCCCGTGTACTATTCGTTCCTATCCGGCATGGTCGGCATCAACGGTGTTGTCATTTCCGTTGACGGCGTGCTGCCCACAGCGCAAACCATCGCTGACGGAACGTACCCGTTGGGCATCTCCTACTACGCAGTTTATTCTGCCAATAACCCTGATGCCGTTCGAGTGGCATCGGAGTTGCAAATCATTGCACAGTAATCACCGCAGATATGCGTTCTTCTCTTCCCCCCTATGTGAAACACCCCGCCATATGGCGGGGTGTTTTCATTCTTTATTCTGCCAGCAGCGGTGCCATCTTTTCGCCAAAGGTACGATAATCGTCCACAGTAACGAAGGTAATATCTGACAGATACACACTCTCATCGTTACCGCCCGGACCATAGTCATCGCCCACATAGACTACCTGCTCATGGTCAATGCCTGCCTCCCGGCAGTATTCGGACAGGGCATGATACTTGTTGTAGGGCTTCGGTGCCATATCAAAGGAGGAAGAGCCGCCCACAAACACATGATATTCAGGGAACGTCTTCACCACCATGTCATAAACCGCACGGCGCTTTTTACGATCCGGATCAAAGGACAGCTTATCCTGCTGCGCGGCTTTCGTACCCAGCACCGGGAATGTCACGCAGCCGGAGGGATGAAACTCCACATTCTCGCCGGCATACGTCTCCCAGCCAAACTGACGGCGCAGCTCCGTAATGCGCTGGTCCACAGACGTTCTGTCGCAGGGCAGCTGCAGGTCACGCACCACCTGCAGTTGTGCCGTGTCAGCATCATATCGGGCATACTGCAGGCCGTAGTTACCGATGATATCGATGGGATATTCCCCCATCTGGCGAAAAATACGTCCCGTCTGTCCCGCACCCACCATCAGCAGATGATAGCGCTGGGTCAGCGCATCCAGTACTTGCCGGTTTTCCGGGGTCAGCGGCTCCTTATGCTGGGTCAAGGTGCCGTCCAGGTCAAAGGCAATCAGCTTGATCTCTTTCATCTTGCTCCGATCCTCCGCAATTTTTCTATGGCGTCTGCCGGATCATTGGTAGTCACCAGTCGCGCACCCAGACGGTAGCACAAGGCCAGATGTTCTTCCGCTCTGACGCTGGCCCCCACCCAGGGCTCGATGCCCAGCGCCTGCACAGCTGCGTACTGTTCCTCACTGCAGCTGTCGTCCAGACAGGCACAGTAGAGATATTCGCCGGGGTCTCTATCCACGCGGTACATGACGGAATAGGGGTAAAAGCCGTGGAGACGGTACTGCGGATAGGTCTTTGCGATGTATTCCAGCACCGGGGCGTCGAAGCTGTTGAAAAGCATTTTCTCTTCCATGCCATAGCGGCGGATCAGTTCCTCGCACTTGTCCACACATTCACGGCTGCGCTCTTCGTTGCCCTCTTCGTGGTATTCTTTCACTTCCAGATTCAGCGTCACTTCTGTGCTGCTCAGCAGTTCCAGCAGCTCTTCCAATGTAGGAATCTGCTGCGGCTGTTCTGCTGTGCCGGCATTAAGCGTACGAAGTTCCGCAAAGGTCATATTCTTTACATAGCCTGTTCCATCCGTGGTTCTGTCCACCGTGCGGTCGTGGATCAGCACCGGGACGCCATCGCGTGTCAGGCGCACATCTGTCTCGATCATATCCGCACCGGCTGCGATCGCCGCGCGGAATGCGGCCATGGTGTTCTCCGGATAGTTGGCACTGTCACCGCGGTGACCAGCCACCATCATCTTTCCTTTGCGGGTCAGTTCCATCTTCGTTTGCCCCCTGTTATCCTTTGTTCGCTATTATTATATAACAAATCCATAGGGCTGTTCAAGTATTGATCCATCAGCCGAAGCCGGATTCTTGAAAATAGAAAAAGAAGGAAAGACTTTCGTCTTTCCTTCTTTTTATTTGCGTTTTGGAAGCGCGATTACTTCACCATCTTGGCGATCTCGTCAGCGAAGTTCTCCTGCTTCTTCTCAATGCCCTCGCCCTTCTCGAAGCGGATGGCGTTGACGAACTTCACCTTGGCGCCGGCCTTCTTGGCAACGTCAGCGATGTAGCCCTCGACGGAGCCCTGGAACAGGTCGCCGCGAACGAACTCCATCTGCAGCAGGCAGTTCTCGGAGTAGAACTTGTTCAGCTTGCCCATGACGATCTTTTCCTTGACCTGAGCGGGCTTGGAAGCCATCTTGGGATCGTTGTCCATCTGGACCAGCAT
>JAZRRQ010000023.1:0-10411 GCA_045650885.1 Vescimonas sp.
GGTATAGAACTCGGGCACATAGACGCCGCCTATCTTGGACGCCTCCATAAGGAACTCTCTCTTAGTCCAGCCCTCGGCCTTGGCCTTGGCATAGAGAGATACCACTTCCCTGTCCATATCCTCGCCCTCGCCTATTACGAAGAGGTCTACAAAATCGCTGATAGGCTCGGGATTGCAGCAGCTGGTGCCGCCGGCAATAACAAGAGGAGAAAGCTCCTCTCTCTCCCAGCGGTGGAGAGGGATCTTTGCCAGATCCAGCATATTGAGCACATTGGTATAGGCCATCTCATAGCCCAGAGAGAAGGCGACTATATCAAACTCATTTACAGGGTCGCCGCTTTCCAGCGCCCAGAGGGGAAGGCCCGCCTTGCGCATCTCCTCTTCCATATCGCCCCAGGGGGCAAACACGCGCTCGCACCAGACATTAGGCATCTCGTTGAGCACGCCGTAGAGTATGCGCATGCCCAGATTGGACATACCGATCTCGTAAGTGTCAGGAAAGCAGAACGCCACACGGGTGTCCACCTCTGCCTTATCTTTAATGATTGCATTATATTCGCCGCCCACATAACGTGCCGGTTTCTGCACACGGGGCAAAATTCGTTCCAGTCTCTTATCCACGGTCATTCTCCTGTCGTTAGATATTCACTAAAATATTATTTTAGCTTCTTTTCTCCCGTTTTACAAGCTTTTTTTCCAACCGCGGAAACTTCCACAGACCGCTCACGCCAAAAAGCAGAAATGGGCTTCCGGTTTGACGCCATATCCACAGCGCCGACACCAGTAAGAGTATCGTAACCAAACGCTCCACATAACCCATGATCCGGTCTGCTGCGACTGGGTCGATTCCCCAGGCCAATGCCAGCCAAATGGCAGCACCACCATCCAGCGGGCGCACCGGCAGCAAATTAAAACCGCCCAGTACCAGCTGAGTGCCGGAAAACAGATAAAAAATCTCGACCCAGCCACCGCACCGAGCCAGCAGCAGCGCCAGCATGATATTCACAGCAGGTCCCGCCAATACTGCCAACATCTCACGGCCATAGGAAAGAACCGGGCGCTCTGCCAGACGGATCTGCGCACCATAAGCCGAGATGCGAACCGCTTCCACCTCAGCACCGAAACAGCGCAGCGCAGCGTAATGGCCCCACTCATGGCACAGCGCCGCCAGCAGCACCGCCGCCAAAACAACCGGCGATGTACATACAACAAATACGGCAAGCAACACCACCGACCACGCCGAAACGGTAATCTTCACCCGCTTACGCTGTAACATAGTACACAGGATTTATATAAACTGTATCAAGCAACAGTTCAAAGTGCAAATGCGGCCCCGTGGTCTGACCCGTCTGGCCTACTTCCGCTATGGGATCTCCCATCTGAACCAGCTGTCCGGCCGAGGCGGTAATGCGGCTGCAATGAGCATAAAGCGTTTGATAGCCGCCGTCATGCTGCACTGTAAGATACTTCCCCAGCGCAGCACTCTCCCCCACGGCTGTCACTTCTCCGGCAGCAAAGCTGCTGATCACCGCTCCCTCGTCCGCCTGCAGATCGATGCCATAATGAAACTGTCCTCTATTGTCAATGGGATGCGTTCGATAACCAAATTTGTCGCTGATCATACCCTCAACAGGTTTCCGGTAAGAAATCCCCAGAAGTTTTTGCGCCAGATAGGCATTGTCGGGAATATTCTCCGTGGTGTAGCGCGGTATTTCCTCCGATCTGTCCGCCGCTTCCCCGCTGTTTTGGGTGCCAAAGACAGCTACATATACCTCCTGCAGCTTTTCCTCCCAGCTGTTATTGCCACCCACCACTTTGCCCACGGTGGAAAAAACCGCCACAAAGTCGGTATCCGATCCCAAGAGATTCAATAGCTGTCCACGAACCTGCTCCAGAGTTTGCGGTGCCACCAGCTTTACGGCGATCACGCTCACAAGGATTACAGCGCTGACCACCAGCCGCCAGGAACTGCCGCCTGTCTTTTCCGCCGGCTCCACCCGTCGCCCGGATTCTTTCCCGCTATCGGATCTCTGGCTCCGGCTGTACGCGCGGTATGCACTCCGCTTTTGTGCATAGCCGCTCCCCGCTGATCGGTTTCCCATATGCCGCCGCTGTTTCACTATCATCACACAATCCCTCCTTTTTCTGCAGTATATGATGGTTAACCGCCCGGAAGAACATCGTTTTTTCACTTGACAGTCCGTGCAAAAGAACATATAATAAGACGGCTGACGGGGTGTGGCGAAGTTTGGTATCGCGCTTGGTTCGGGTCCAAGAGGCCTCGGGTTCGAATCCCGACACTCCGACCAAAAAACCGGTAACCGATTGACGGTTACCGGTTTTTTTGACGTTTTTGAGGGACTCCGAAAGTACTTGACAGTATATATATATATATATACTGAAGGCAAGCGTGGCATCTGTAGCATTATCGCTAAATGTGTAATGGAAAGGTAATTCAGTTATGAAACAGAAACAAACATTGCCCGTTCTGCCCGGTATTCTCTTCGCCATTTTGATTGTTTTAGGCATTTTAAACCTTATCACAACTTTAGGCTCCGGTTTCTTTCCCTCTTTGGGTTGGATTTTAAGAATCGGCGGTTATGCGGTGATTTCTTATTCGATTTTGACATCCCGAAGGGATATTGTTTTGGTGGTTGGCTTTGCCGTTACTACTCTTGCAAGTTTGCTGGGCAACAGTGGCATTTTCACTATTTTGGCATGGCTCTCTGCATTGTTTGTCTGCATTGTCTATTTGACAGACTATTTGCCGCAGCTTACCAAAACAGCAAGCACTATGCGCCCCATTCCCGCCGCATTTATTTGCGTAGGCTGGGTTGTCCACGCAATCCAAGCAATTATTTTTTCCGCTGGTTGGTTCAATGTAATTTTCTCTCTTATTACCAACCTTATATTGACAGCTGCTCTGCTGTATTCTATGGACTACATTATGGACCCGCTGAACAAACAGCAAATTAAAACAGCAGAAGCCCCTGTTCAAGAAACCGCTGAAGAACCTGCTGACGAACAAACCAATTATTTCGACAACTATACTCCCGTCAATTCCGGACTTGATGCCATCGAAGAGATGAAGAAGTATAAAGATCTTTTGGACTGTGGCGCCATTTCTCAAGAAGAATTTGACGCAAAGAAAAAGCAGCTGCTTAATCTGTAAATCTACTACGAAAGAATAAAAGGAGATATTATTATGGCACGATGCAAAGCCTGCGGTAACAGTACCGGTTTTTCCTTAGTGAATCACGTTGTTCCCGATGATTTCGGTAAAAAGCACATCGTTTGTAAAGATTGCGTAGAAGCTGCTGCGCGCGCCGGCAAGTGGTTAACGTATGATCCCAAGACTGATACTGTTTCTGCTATCAACAAAGCTGATGCAGAAATCAGAAAAAAATGCAGAGCCTGCGGTCACGTCATGTGTTTTACCACATTGGATAAGTTCAACAGTCAGCAAGCTGCAAAAAGCGCAAGGCTGAACGCAGTGACAAGCGCAGCCAACGCTCTGAATGGCCATTACGCAGCATCCGCAGTCAATCAGGCAAACGCAAATAGTCAGATCAATCAAATCAAAGATTTTAACAAGTGCCCGAACTGCGGTTCTATTGATTTGATTGAAATGAAAAAAGAAGACTATGAGCGCGAGATCCAGAAAGCAAACACCCCTCAGCCCACTTCTTCTCCCGCTGATGAACTGAAAAAATACAAGGAACTGCTTGATATGAGCATTATCACTCAAGAAGAATTTGATGCAAAGAAAAAGCAGCTGCTTGGTCTGTAATAACTATATATCCACGGAGCGGACGCAAGTCCGCTCCTTTTTCTTGACACGCAGAATGCATTCTGAAATACTGATTCGGTAACCGATTGACGGTTACCGGTTTTTTTGCTGCTTTCACGAAGAAGATCTGCCTACGCTTGAATTTCCTACGTTATCATGCTATACTGTTTGCCAGTCGTCGCAATGATGACGTTCATCACCCCAATATTTCCATTTCCCGATAATTGCAACGTTTTTGCATAAACTACGGGCAATCTATTGATCGAGGTTACCTGAATGAATATCCAACTGATCGGCGTACCGCTGTGGTACGGGTGCGACAATCCCGGCACAGAGCAAGCCTTTGACTGTTTCATCGATGCAGGCATCGAGCAGCTGGTACGCGACTGCGGCCACCGGCTCACACGCACCACCCGCGTTTTTGTTCCTGTTGATGAGAACAAATATGCCGACCCCTCTATGGAATACTGCAACGGTACAGTAGAGGCCTGCCGCAATCTGGAAAGGGCCGTTAAAGCGGCATGTGCTGCAGGCGACTTCCCGCTGATGATCGGCGGCGACCACTCGTTGGGTCTTGGCTCTGTCTCCGGCATTAGCCACAGCGTTCCGGCAGAGGATTTGACCGTGATCTGGGTAGACGCCCACACCGACATCAACACCAACGAAATGTCCGAATCCCACCATATCCACGGCATGCCGTTGGCCGCCGTATTAGGTCTTGGCAGCCGCAAGCTGATCGATGGATTCGGTGCCGCCGATGTGAAGCTGCTGCCGCGCAACCTCTTTTATCTCGGTTCGCGCTCCGTTGACCCGGCCGAACAGATTCTGCTGCAAGAACTGGGCATCCGTTATTTTGGCATGGACGAACTGCGCAGCAAAGGCGTTGATGCGTGTGTTCAGCAGCTTTTGAATCTGGTCACAACGCCTTATATCCACCTGAGCTTCGACGTGGATTTCATGGATGGCGAAGCATATCGCGCCACCGGCTTGCCGGTACTCGATGGTCCGTCCATTCCGGATACCCACCGCTGCCTGGAGCTGTTGCTGCAAAGCGGCAAAGTGGGCTCTATGGACTTTGTGGAGTACAGCCCCAAGAGCGACGCCGACCGTTCCGGCCTGAACGTCTGTATGGAACTGCTGGAAACCTGTCTGCGAAACTTGCCGCAAACTAATGATTGAATCAGAACATAAAGGAGATATACTATGAACATTCACGATCTGGAACTGTTTGACTGTCCTGTTTGCCACGGCCCCGGCCTGCTGGAAGAGGAAGAGGGTTGGTGCCTGTATGTCAGCTGCCTGGACTGCGGCTGTCACACGGCGGAAATCCCTTACAGAAATGAAGAAGAGCGCCTGAGCGCCGCCCAGCGTGCTGTACACACCTGGAACATCGGCAAGGTGATCTCCAGCGCCCCCGGTGAATAAGGCTTATCCCGCTTCTATAAAAGCCGCGACCTGTCGGTCGCAGCTTTTTATTGTTTCTACCTCCCGTGCGGAACTTTTTTCCACGTAGTTGCGTCTTACTAAATAACCGTACCACTCCAATAAACAAAGAGGAGGCTCCGCCATGAAAAAAACATTGTTGGCTCTGGGTGTTATCCTGCTGTTTGGTTTTGCGATTTTATGGTTCGCTGCAAGCAGGTCGCTTTCCTTTTCCACCGGTTATTATCTGGAAGGCGAAAACGGTACACGCTTTCTCATCGACGGCACATCCCCCATTCAGCTGTCCAACCGCACGAAGGCGCAGCCGGGCAGCGCAATGACCAACGGCGACCGAATCCTGGTCCTCCACGATGGAGTGGCCGAATCCTATCCCGCCCAAACCGGGGCTTACGGTATCTGGAAACTGCGTGATGGCAGCATTGAGGAGATCCCCGTGTCCGTGCTGGATTCTCTCATGGATTTGGGATGGAAATTTCCCGGTATCGAACGGGTAGATCCTCTCTATTCCGTCAGCCCCTTCCCTACTGCTGTTTCCTGGGCCAACTACGGTGACGAGGAATTACTGTGGAGCCGCGCCGTAAATCAAGACTCTGCCGACAGCTCTGCGGCGCTCCCTGTTCTGCGTTTTGACAGCGTCAATGCGCTCGATACATTCAAAACAGAGATCGCCGGAGCATTTGCCACGCAGCATGGTTACGACGAAATGCCATCCTTTGAAAAGATCGCAGTCCCGATGGATGCAGATTTCTTTGCCGATCACGACCTGTTGCTGGTATATGTGTGGTCCGGCAGCTGCACATGGCGCTACGGCGTAAACCGCGTGGACATATCGGATGGCCGGCTGACTGTACATGTGCAGCGGACAGACAATTTTGAAGTCGGCGACTGTGCCATGGCGGGCTGGTTCATTACAGTGGCAGTTCCCCGTGAACAGTTGACGGGCATCACCGCAATTGACGCCGTATTGGATGCACGCACAAAATAGGCTGCGTAAGCCTTCCTTGCTTTTTTTACCGTCACATGGTATGATGACAAAAACACTTACCGGGAGGTGATGGCGATGCATCTGCAGGAATCCGGCGAAATGTATCTGGAAACCATTTATGTTCTCTCACAAACCAATCCCACCGTCCGCTCCATCGATATTGTCGAGCACATGGGATATTCCAAGCCCAGCGTCAGCCGCGCTGTTGGTCTGTTGAAAAACGGCGGCTACATCACCGTCAACGAGTTTGGACATATCCAACTGACAGACGAAGGTTTGAGCGTTGCCCGTCGCATGCTGGAGCGACACACGCTGCTGCGGGAGTTTCTGATGCAATTGGGTGTTGACGAAGCCACCGCCAACGATGACGCCTGCAAAATGGAACACGTCATCAGCAACGAGTCCTTTGAGGCAATCAAGCGCCACGCAGGTAAATAAAAAAGATCCGGACCTTATGTCCGGATCTTTTTTATTTATTTCATGCGACGCAGCAGCTCCACAAGGAACGCCCAGATGCGCTGCACGGAAGAAATCGACATCCGCTCACGGGGAGTGTGGATCTCACACAGGTCCGGGCCGAAGGACACGCAGTCCAGTCCCGGGATCTTACCGGCAAACAGGCCACATTCGAGTCCAGCGTGAATGGCCTCTACTTTGGGCTCATAGCCGTACTGCTGCGCGAAGACCTCTGTCATCAGGTCGCGCAGCGGAGATTCCTGACGATATGCCCAGCCGGGATAAACGCCACTGACCACGCACTCACCACCCAGAAGCCGGGCAAGGGATTCCAGACGATGCAGCAGCATCATTTTCTGGCTATCCACACTACTGCGGATACAGAAGCTGGCCACCACCTGCTCATCCTGCGTATACAGAACGCCCAAATTCAGCGAAGTCTGCACCAGGCCTTCGATATCGGCGCTCATCACCTGCACGCCGTCCGGGGCACAGGTCAGCAGGCAGATCACACGCTGAGTCGATGCTTCATCCATGGCCGTGCCGTCACCGCCATCGCAGACAGTGACGCATACGCCGGGATCGCTCACTGCATACTCGTGGCGCAGCACATCGTCCATCTCCGCGCAGATCTGACGCAGTGCGTCCTTATTCTCCACGCAGACGACAGCTTTTGCCGCCGAGGGAATGGCGTTATCCTTCAAGCCACCCTCCACGCTGACGATGCGCAGCGCGGTTTTGGCAGCGGCGGCATACAGCACACGACCGAGCAGCATATCGGCATTACCGCGACCTTTATGAATCTCTACGCCGGAATGGCCACCAGCCAGACCATCAACACAAATAGTCGCAACAGCACCCAAAAAGGCTTCACGCTTTACAGGCAGCACCAGTTTGCCGCCGGCACCGCCGGCGCAGCTGACGGTGAAAACACCCTCGTCCTCCGAGTCGATATTCAGCATACGCTTGGCCTGCAGCACAGATGCATCCAGCGCCACAGCGCCGTCCATACCCAACTCTTCATCGGTGGTAATCACCACTTCCAGACGAGGATGCGCCAGATCATTGCTGTCCAGCAGGGCAAGGCCCATAGCAACGGCAATACCGTCATCGCCACCCAGCGTAGTACCTTTTGCATAGATCATATCGCCTTCGATGGCAAGATCAAGACCTTCTTTCGCCATATCCTTGGCACAATCGGCAGCCTTTTCACACACCATGTCCATATGACCCTGAATGATAACAGGCTCTGCCAACTCATAGCCGGGAGTTGCAGGTTTGATGATGATCACATTCTCTGCCGCATCCTGATAATGCTCCAGACCGCGGTCAGCCGCAAACTTCACCAGCCAGTTGCTGATGGCCGTATTGTTGCGCGATCCGTGAGGAATGGCGCACATCTCTTCAAAAAATGTAAAAACCTTCTTCGGTTCCAGATGACCTAATACGCTCATACATATTCCCCTTTCCTATTTGACCTCTTCCCGCAGACCGGGACGGTATTCTTCACCCAGCACTTCCAGTTTTAAGCTGCCGGCTGACAGCTCGGTAAGCCGTTTCTGCAGCGCATCCACCGTGTCGACCATCAGCGATACATACAGGCAGATATCCGCGCCGTATTCTGTATCGTCGATGATGCCACCCAGCGCCGCGATCTCCAGCTTCACCCGCTCAAAGAGCGCGTACGTGCACGGAACCGCTGCCTGCATCCACAAACCCATGGTAGCTGCACCGGCTGCCACCAGTGCGTCCTTGGCACCCTGCGAATAAGCCCGGGTCAGACCACCGGCACCCAGCAGGATACCGCCAAAATAGCGGGTCACCACGCAGCAGACATTGGTGACATTCTCCCGCTCAAATACTTTCAGCATGGGCTGGCCGGCTGTGCCCTGCGGCTCACCGTCATCGCTGTAGCGCATTACGTTCTTACCGATCAGATAGCACCAGCAGTTATGGCGGGCATCGTAATATTTACTTTTCATCTCGCGGATATGGGCCTGTGCTTCTTCCTCCGTTTCCACCGGCCAAAGATGGCTGATGAAGCGGGAGCGCTTCTCCACAAACTCACTTTCAGATGCCTCATAGGGCACGCGGAATGCCTTTTCACTCATAGCGCTGTTCCTTATCAAATATGGGAATCACTCTTCCCATTCTTCCTTCTCCTCGATCCAGCCTTCGATATAATCTTTCAGCTGACCCAGCAGGCGGGGCGTACAGATGGCCACCACATCTACCGTAGCGCCGTATTCCACACTTTCCACCTTACCCTCACGGTAGACGCTGTCCAAAAGGCCCGTCTTGTCATAGGGCAGATGCAGCGTCACACGACGCGTGCCCTTGTCCAGCTTGGCATCAATCAGCTCCATCAGCTTGTCGATGCCCTCACCGGTCTTGGCGGAAATAGAAACGGCGTCCTCTTCCTTGGCAAAATCGCCGGAAAAAGCCAGATCGCATTTGTTATAGACCCGGATACAGGGAATCTGATCTGCCTTCAGTTCGTGGATCAAGCTCTCCACGATCTGCGCCTGCTGGCGCCACAAGGGATTGGATGCATCAATGACATGCAGCAGCAAGTCTGCATATTCCAGTTCCTCAAGGGTAGCTTTGAATGCTTCCACCAACTGGTGAGGCAGCTTACGAATAAATCCAACCGTATCGGAGATCACCACATCCAGCGTATCGCTGACCGTCAGCAGCCGGGAGGTGGTATCCAGCGTGTCAAACAGGCGATTGTTGGCCGGAATACCGGCACCGGTAATAGCGTTGAGCAGGGTGGATTTGCCGGCGTTGGTATAACCCACGATGGCCACCACAGGGATCTCGTTTTTCATACGGCGCTGGCGCTGGGTGCTGCGGACACGGCGCACCTCTTCCAGCTCCTCTTTCAGTTTGTCGATCTTGCGGTGGATATGACGGCGGTCCGTCTCCAGCTGGGTCTCACCGGGACCGCGGCTGCCGATGGGGCCTTTGCCGCTGGTACCAGCCTGGCGCTCCAGATGGGTCCACATACCGATCAAACGGGGCAGCAGGTACTGGTATTGCGCCAGTTCCACCTGCAGGCAGCCTTCTTTGGTCTTGGCGCGCTGGGCAAAGATGTCCAGGATCAGGCCGCTGCGGTCAATGACCTGCACGCCCAGCAGCTCCGTCAGCACGCGGATCTGGGAGGGGGACAAGTCATTATCGAAGATGACCATGGTGGCCTTCTCTTCCTGCACCATGCGGCGCACTTCTTCCACCTTACCCTCACCGATAAAGCTATGGGGATCAGGCTTTTCGCGGCTTTGCAGCACCATACCAAGACTGCGGCCACCGGCTGTCTCTACCAGAGCCGCCAGCTCCTCCATACTCTCTTCGTCGGCGTTATCTTCACGCAGCACCGGGGAGCGAAGACCCACCAGCACCGCTTCATCTCTTTTCTTTTCCAGTTGTTCTTTCAGTTCCATAAGACACCTCGTATCGTCACGGTAAACATATTATAGTATATCTTTGCCGAAAAGTAAAACAAAAACCGCATCATGCGATGCGGGTTTTGCATGTGGTGTAACACAATTTACTTGTCCAGACCGAAGCGCTTGTTGAACTTGGCCACGCGACCACCGGTATCCACCAGCTTCTGCTTGCCGGTGAAGAAGGGGTGACACTTAGAGCAGACTTCCACGCGAATATCCTTCTTCGTAGAACCTGTCTCAATCACATTACCGCAGGCGCATTTGATAGTAGTCTGCTGATAATTGGGA
>JAZRRQ010000024.1:0-5591 GCA_045650885.1 Vescimonas sp.
CGACGCCCCCACCAAGTTCCTACCCCCTCCCGTGGCCGCACCATTATTGGTGCGCTCACTTTTTCTATGTCCTCCCCTCAAATTTTTATAGACAAGTGCCATCACCTGTGCTAATATGTATGATTAATAAATCCAAATTCTCACACTCGCCCGACGCGAAAGAAAGGAGCTGCCATGGCCAATCGTGAAAGCTACGCCGGTAAGATCAACCGCAAACTCAACAAAAAGCTGCGCATTATTTCCGTCGCCGCCGGACGGGAAAAAGCCGATCTGGTGCTCAAAAACGCCGCCTATGTCAATGTCTTCTCCAACGAGATCTGCCACGCCGATATCGCCGTGGCCGAGGGTCTCATCGTGGGCATGGGCCAGTACAGCGGCGCTGTGGAATACGACATGACCGGCAAGCTGGTGCTGCCCGGTTTCGTGGATGCCCATATCCATCTGGAAAGCTCTCTGGTCAGTCCCAAGGAATTCGCCCGCGCCGTGCTGCCCCACGGCACCACCACCGTCATCACCGACCCCCACGAGATTGCCAATGTCATGGGTACCGACGGCATCGAGTATATGCTGCAGGCCACGGAAGACCTGCCGGTGGACGTACGGTTCATGCTGCCCTCCTGCGTGCCCGCCACGCCGCTGGACGAGGCCGGTGCCAATCTGGACTATCGCGCCATCGACTCGTTCTACGACCACCCTCGCGTCCAGGGTCTGGCCGAAATGATGAACTTTGTGGGCGCCGTCAACGGTGACACCCAAGTAGTGGAAAAGATCGTGGCCGCTCAGGCACACCACAAGAAGATCGATGGCCATGCCCCTGGTCTGAGTGGCAACGCCCTTAACGCCTATATGGCCGCCGGCGTCTATTCCGATCACGAGTGCAGCGATCTGGAAGATGCTCTGGCCAAGCTGCGCATGGGTCAGTTCATCATGATCCGCGAAGGCACCGCCGCCCACAATCTGGAAGCGCTGGTCAGTCTGCTGCAGCCCCAGTACATCGAGCGCTGCATGTTCTGCACCGATGATAAGCATCCCAGCGATCTGCTGGAAAAGGGCCACATCGACTACATCGTAAAAAAGGCCATCCGTCTCGGTGCCGACCCCATCATGGCCGTCAAGGCCGCCTGCCACAACGCAGCCCGCTACTTCCTTCTCAATAACCGCGGCGCTATTTCCCCCGGTTATCTGGGTGACTTCGTGGTCATTGATAACTTCGAGAATTTCAACATTGAACTGGTCTTCAAGAAAGGTCAGCTGATGTACGACGGTCAGGTGAAGGATTTCGCCGCCCCGCAGGTGGACGATTACCTCTCCGCCCGTGCCCACGACACCTTCCATGTGGGTACCCTCACCGCCGCCGACTTCGCCGACCGCCGTATGCGCGGCGTCATTGGCATGGTACCCGGCGAGATCGTCTCCGAAGATGCCGGCTACGCCGACCATATCGACGTGGCGCAGGATATTCTCAAGATCGCCGTCATCGAGCGCCATAAGAATACCCACCATATCGGCATCGGCTATATCAAAGGCTACGGCCTCAAGCGCGGCGCTGTGGCCACCAGCATCTCCCACGACTCCCATAACATCATCGTCGTCGGTGCGAGCGAGACCGATATGGCCGCCGCAGTTAACCGTGTAGTGGAAAACCGCGGCGGTATCGTGGTGGTGGATGGCGGAAACGTGCTGGGCGAGGTGGCTCTGCCCATCGCCGGCATTATGAGCGACGACAGTCTGGAAAATGTCAACGAGGCGCTGGAGAACGCCAAGGCGCAAGCCTTCACGCTGGGCGTCTCCCACGGCATCGACCCCTTCATGACCCTGAGCTTCATGGCCCTGCCGGTGATCCCCACACTGCGCATCACCACCCGCGGCGTCATCGACGTCATCAGCCAGCAGTATATCTAAAAAAATCCCCCATCCTCGCGTGAGGATGGGGGATGTTCTGTTTTCATTACTTTTTCCCCAGCTTGCCCCAAAAGCGGAACGTTATAGGCCACACAGCACCGGCAAACACCACCATCAAGCCGTAGCGCACCGCGTTGGCGATGCCGACGTTGCCGATGAGGGCAACGAGCGGCGCCTTCAGGCTGGACTTGATACCTACCACGATGGCAAGACCCAACGCTACTTTGATCAGCTGCGCCCACCAGACAGCACGGGTGTCAAATCTAATCCATTTCCGATCCGCCCACCAGGCAATCACCATGCCCGCAATGGCGCCCGTCAGCTTCCACGCATTTTCCACCGCGTGGCTCAGATTCTCTGCATCCACATCGGCAGGGAATGGATTGACGTGCATAAACACCAAAAACGAACCGCTGACCGCCAACAAAATCACCAGCAGCCAGCCCATAACCTGCGGCTTGCGCTCAGCGGCGTTGACAATGGGCCAAAATCCCAGCACCATCACCGTGGCCACCAACAGCGATACACCCACATCCAGCGGCGTGTGGACACCCAGATACATGCGGGAAAAGGCCACCAACAGCGCAATGACGATGCACGTCCACCGCAGCCAACGCTTTTCCGCCATCCGCGCCAGACCACCGAAGGTGCCCACTGCGCTCTGGGTATGACCGCTGGGGAAGGAATAGCCGGTGGCCGCCTCACGGGCGCTCTCCACGATGTGGAAGTTGGGATCCAGCACCCACGGACGGGGAATGCGGAACACGATCTTCAGCCACTGGTTGACCACCGTACCTAAGAAACCTACACTCAGAAGGTAATAGCCGCCCTTCTTGCTAACGCACCAGAACACCACGATGGCCGCCACCATGAATATGGTCTCCTCACCCAGTCGGGTGATGAGCCCCATCACTGCGTCCAGCGCCGGCGTGCGGATCTCCTGTAATGTATACAAAAGCTGCATATTCCATGCCTCCTTTACCAAAATCCACCCATAGTTTACTATATTTCGCCTCCCATGGCAAGAGGAGCGTTGCAATCGCCGGCCGCGCCGTGCTATACTTAACAAAAAAAGAGAAGGAGCATCGCCATGAAACCTACCGAACTGCTATCCATCCTCCACACCGCCGAGCATCTCAAGGATGTCACGCGCCACGCCTATACCAGCGGCCGCCGCCATGAGAGCGTGGCCGAGCACAGCTGGCGTCTGTGCCTGATGGCCTTCTTCCTGCGTGATGAATTTCCCGATGTGGATGTGGACAAAGTCATTCGCATGGGTCTCATCCACGATCTGGGCGAGATCTTCACCGGCGATATCCCCACCTTCCTCAAGACCGCCGCCGATACTCAGAAAGAAGATGACCTGCTGGCACAGTGGGTAGAGTCCCTCCCCGCTCCCTATTGTGCGGAGATGTCGGCGCTCTATGATGAGATGAACGCCCTCGAGACCCCCGAAGCCAAGCTCTATAAGGCGCTGGATAAGCTGGAGGCCGTCATCCAGCACAACGAGTCCCCGCTGGATACCTGGTCGGACAACGAGTACTCCCTCAACCTCACCTACGCCACCGATACTGTGGCTTACTCGGACTATCTCACCGCCCTCCGCGCCGCCATCCGGGAGGAAACGGAAGCCAAAATCGCAAAAGGCCAGTAAGAACGCCGCAGGGAACCTTTTCCATTCCATCTTTGTCTAAAAAAATAAACGGGATTCGGAGGTAGCTCCATGAAAAGAAAACTTCCCCTCAGCCTCTGTATCGCAGTGGTGCTGCTGGTCATCATCCTTCTCGTCCACGGCCGCAAGATCGGCACCGTGAAGGGCGCGGAGATGGAACAGATCGTCATCGATGGCGTCACTTATGTACAAAATCCTTTCCTTGACTTCAGCTATGCCGATAAGGGACGCTACCTGGGCCGCGCCGTTTCCGGTGATATCACCTTCCGCGTCTACGCCGTGAAAGGCGACACCGAAGGAAACTACCTCTACCGTCTGTGGTCGTGGGAAGGCGCGTTCTACGAAAGAAAAGATTAAATATCAAAAAGACGCCTCACATGAGGCGGCTTTCTTTTACATTTATCCCAACATCTTCACAACATATTCTTCGATGTCGTCCAGCGTGGCAGCTCCGGCAGCACCGGGGTAGGAGTTCTCCTCATACGCCAAACCCCGTTCCGTCCCCAGAAAGAGCCAGCGTATACCATCCCACAATCCGCAGGGAGCGAGATCGCGCAGCATCAGCGTGGCACCGTTCTGCTCCCAAAACGCACCCTCATGGTATTCCCGCGGCATGAAAATGCCCTCCATGCCACTTTCGATCTGAGCGGCAATGCCGGTGTCTTCGATCTTGACCCCCACCATACCCGCAGGGCAGGGCAGCAGAATGGAGATCTGCTCCCCTTCTGCCACGTCACCGCAGTACACCCGTTCCACTGCCACCGTGGCGATGCAGCGGAACTCCTTCTCGCCGTTGAAGTCTACCGTCACGTTGGTCAGGCCGCTCACTCGCCCGCGAAAAGCGTACAGACCCTCCTGATGAAAAAGCTCCTCCTCCGCCAGCCACTCCAAAGCCACCTTGCTGGGGCTCATCACACCGTTAATACCCACTGTCACCTTTGCCGTAGTGCCCTCGGACAGTTCAAAATCTCCCACCTGCGGCTCTGCAGGCTCTCGCGGCCACAGCGTTGCCCCCAGTATTAGACACACACAGGCCGCCGCGACCCACACACTGCCCATCTTGCGCCGCCGCACCGGCGCGGTATCGGCCTCTTCCACATAGGCAGGCTCAATCAGCTCCATTTTATCCAACAGTTCCCTGCCGTTCATAGGGTAAATCCCTCCTTCTCCAGAAACGAGTGCAGCTGCCGACGGCAGCGTAGGAGCGTAGTTTTCACTTTGCTCTCGGACACGGCAAAGCGGCAGGAGATCTCCGCCACAGAGTCCATGTACCAGTACCGGCGCAGGAAGATTCCCCGCTTCTCCCGGCTCAGCGTAGCCAGAAATTCGTTGAGGGCATGGCGCAGCGCCAGCTCATCCACCCGGTGTGCCGTATCGGCCAACGACGGAATGCACTGCTCCAACTCCGCACTCAATTGGGCGATGCGGCCGCCGCGCTTGATGGCATCGCGGTCACGGCACCGGTTCAGGGCGTTGCGGCGGGTAATACAGGCCAGAAATGCGTAGAGATATTCCTCCGGTCGGTGGGGAGGGATCGCCTGCCACGCTTCCAGATAGGTGTCGTTTTCGCACTCTTCTGCCGTCTGCCGGTCGCTCACAATACCGTAAGCCAACGCCCGCAGCCGCGGTCCGAATTTCTCCGCCGTCTGCCGCAGTGCCTCTTCGTCCCGTTGCCAATAAAGCTCCACAATGGCACGATCTTCCATAGCGTCTCTCCTTTCTTCTGTACCTAGAAGGCCCTCACCTTAATAAGCACCGATTGGTGCAATAAGGTTACACCTTTTTTGAAAAATCATAGCACAATCGCTCCCCAATGTCACGTCCCTTGCCTTTTCATAAGGCGCGACGACTGGTTTCGCCGAAAAAAAGAAAGAGGACGTTCTTTCGAACGTCCTCTTTGTGTTGGCGTTACCTATTTTCCCGGGCCGTCTCCAGCCAAGTATCGTGGGCAGAAGCGAGCTTAACTTCCGTGTTCGGGATGGGAACGGGTGGACCCTCGCCCTAATCAACACCAACT
>JAZRRQ010000025.1:0-2302 GCA_045650885.1 Vescimonas sp.
GAGAACGGCATCAAGATGGGTAAGCGGTTCCCCGAGGTTGTGGTCAATCCCAGCGATATTGTCCGGGAGTATGGTGCGGACACCCTGCGTCTGTATGAGATGTTTATGGGTCCTCTGGAGGTTTCCAAGCCCTGGTCCACCTCTGCTGTGGCCGGTGCGCGTAAGTTCATCAACCGTGTGTGGAACTTCTTTACCGAGCCTGCCAACATCATCGAGGAGGACGACGGCAAGCTGACCAAGCTGTATCACCAGACCGTCAAGAAGGTCACCAACGATTTTGAGACTCTGGGCTTCAACACCGCCATTGCTCAGATGATGGTGTTTGTCAACGAGTGCTACAAGGTCGGCACTTGTCCCCGTGAGTTCGCCGAAGGCTTTGTGAAGATGATCTCCTGTATCGCTCCTCACGTAGGCGAGGAGATGTGGCAGGAGTTGGGTCACACCAACACCATCGCTTATGAGTGCTGGCCCACCTATGACGAGGCCAAGTGTGCCGAGCAGAGCTTTGAGATCGTGCTGCAGGTGAATGGTAAGATCCGCAACCGCATCTCCGTGGCTGCTGACATCGCCGCCGCCGATGCGCTGGCTCTGGCAAAGGCGGATGAGCGTGTGGCTCCCATGCTGGAGGATATGCAGATTGTTAAGGAACTGTATGTGCCCGGTAAGCTGGTGAATATCGTTGTAAAGCCTCAGTAAGATTAAAATCGCAAAAATTTTACGAAAAAACGAAAATTACTCTTGACTGTTGGGATGTTTTTCGTTATAATATTTTGTGCATGATTGCAAAATACCCCTGCTATATGGCGGAGGGAGGGAAATAAAGAATGTCTGAAGTTCGTGTAAAAGAGAATGAGTCTCTGGACAGTGCTCTGCGCCGCTGGAAGAAGTCCTGCGCCCGTGCCGGTACTCTGGCTGAGGTCCGTAAGAGAGAGCACTACGAGAAACCTTCCGTGCGTCGTAAGAAGAAGTCGGAAGCTGCGCGCAAGAGAAAATTCAAATAATGCGTAGAAAAAGCGGGCAGTACTCTGCCCGCTTTTTGTTCTTCTAATGGAGGTAGTTATGTCCTTGTTTTTTCCGACATTATATCGTCGGCGTATTATAGATGTGTCAGCGGAAGATCTGCACCGATTGGGCGTGTCCTGCGTCCTGTTAGATGTGGACAATACCCTGACCACCCACGATGCGCAGGAACTGGATCCGGCTGTGATGACGTGGCTGGATGCTATGCGAACTGTGGGATTTCAATTGCTGATCGTATCCAATAATTCTGCTGAGCGTGTGGCTCCTTTTGCGCAAAAGATCGGGTTGCCGTATTATGCCCATGCTCGCAAACCGCTGCCTTTTGGCTTTTGTGCCGCTGCGAAACAAGCGGATGTTCATCGCAAGAAGTGTGTTATTGTCGGCGATCAGATTTTTACCGACATTTTGGGTGCAAACCTAGCTGGGATAAAATCTGTTCTGTTAGAGCCGATTCAGATGGAAACCGAGCAAAAATTTATTGTATTTAAGCGCAAAATTGAGAAACCTATGTTGAATAGTCGAAGACAGAAAGAAAGGCGGGTGCGTGATTATGGTGAGAGATAAAGCTTTGTTTGGTCCTGCAGGCAATTGCGATGATTTCCATGCTGCCGGGTACAAGCACACGGTGCAGATGTTTCCGTGGATTGCAGAGCATGGTTTGTCTGCCTACGAATATCAGTGTGGTCGGGGTGTGCGCTTGTCAGCGGACTCTGCTGCCGCCATTCGAGCAGAGGCGGAGAAATACGGGGTGGCTATCTCATTACATGCGCCCTACTTTATTTCTCTGGCTTCTGCTGAGGAAGAAAAACGAGATAATAGCATCCGCTATATTTTAGACAGCGCCCGTGCCGTGACGATGTTGGGTGGCGACCGCATCGTGGTGCATCCCGGTGGCTTGGGCGGCCGCAGCCGTGAGGAGGCCACGGAGCTGGCTACCGAGACTTTGTTAAAAGCGCAAGCGGCGCTGGATACGGAAGGCCTTAGTCACGTGCATATCTGCCCTGAGGTGATGGGTAAGATCAATCAGTTAGGCACCCTGGAAGAGGTGCTGACCTTCTGCAAGGCGGAGGAGCGATTCCTGCCCTGTGTGGACTTTGGCCACCTTAACAGCCGTACGCTGGGCGGGACCAACAGCCGCGAGGCTTATGCCGCGGTGATTGATGCCATCGGTGAAGCACTGGGGGAGGAGAGACAGCGGTGTTTCCATATCCATTTTTCCAAGATCGAATATACCGGTGGCGGCGAAAAGAAGCACTTGACCTTTGCGGATGAGATGTTTGGA
>JAZRRQ010000026.1:0-47080 GCA_045650885.1 Vescimonas sp.
TCCAACGGAATCGGGAGTTTTTGTTGAAAAACTTACTTAACAGCGATGGCTTCGATCTCGCACAGCACACCCTTGGGCAGGGCCTTGGCAGCCACGCAGCTGCGGGCGGGCTTGGAGACGAAGTAGCGGGCATACACCTCGTTGAAGGTGGCAAAGTCGCCCATGTCAGCCAGGAAGCAGGTGGTCTTGATGACGTTTTCGTAGCCGATACCGGCAGCTTCCAGAATGGCGCCCACGTTCTTGCAGCTCTGCTCGGCCTGAGCGGCGATACCCTCGGGCACTTCGCCGGTGGCGGGATCTACGGGGATCTGGCCGGAGGTGAAGACGAAGCCGCCTACATCATAACCCTGGGAATAGGGGCCGATGGCGCCGGGGGCTTTAGTGGTTTCCAGAACTTTCATGATACAATTTCTCCTTTATTTTGAAATAAAATGGGTTACAGGGAATCGACAGCGGCCTTCAGCTGTTCCATGGCCTTTTCCAGTACGCTGCGGGGGCAGGCGACGTTGAGGCGCATATATCCGCTCAGACTGCGGCCGAAGCTGTTGCCGGCGTTAAGACCCAGCTTGGCTTTTTCGATGAAGAAGCGGTTGAGGGTCTCATCGTCCATGCCCAGCTCGCGGCAGTCCAGCCACATCAGATAAGTAGCGTCGGGAGCATAGGTCTTGATTTGAGGAATGTTCTTCTGAAGATACTCCACTACGTAATCGAAGTTAGCGCTGATATAAGGCAGCAGCTGTTCCAGCCATTCCTCGCCCTGAGTAAATGCGGCCTCCATGGCAGTGAGGGAGAAGGCGTTGTTGCGATGGATGTCCATGTTGGACCAGAAGGTGTCGTACTTCTTCTTCATGTAGGCGTTGGGGAACACCACGGTGCTGGCCTGAAGACCTGCCAGATTGAAGGTCTTGGTGCCGGAAATACCGGTCACCACATAATTTGCGGCCTCCTCGGACACGGTGGCGGTGGGGGTGTGCTTCTTGCCGTGGAAGACCAGATCGGAGTGGATCTCGTCAGAGAACAGGGGAACGTGATACTTAATGCACAGCTCCACCATGCACTTGAGGTCTTCCTTTTCCCATACCAGACCCAGCGGATTATGGGGGCTGCACAGGAGGAACAGATCTGCCATCTGCAGTTTGGCCTCGAAATCCTCCCAGTCCATGCCCCATCGACCGTCCTTCTCCACCAGCTGATTTTCAATCACCTTGCGGCCGCCCAGTTCCACCATATCGTAGAACTCGGAATAAACGGGGGTCTGGATCAGCACGTTGCCGCCCACGGGCGTACAGATCTGCACCATAGTGTAGATGCTCTGCACCACACCCAGGCTCCAGCTCATCAGGCTCTGGTCAATATCCCAACCGTTGCGCTTCTTTTGCCAGGCGCGGATGGCGGCAAAGTATCCGTCGTGGCGGTTGGTGTAACCCCACAGGCCTTCCTGTGCCCGTGCGGTCAGGGCATCGATGATGGGCTGCGCCGTGCGGAAATCCATGTCGGCAACCCACAGGGGGATTACATCGTTGGTGCCGAACTTTTTCATGCGCTCGTCGTATTTTGCGCTGTGGTTACCGCTGCGGTCAATGATCTCGTCAAAATTATAAATCATGGTCCATCGGTCCTTTCTCTTGTCTCTTTCTTCTATTTAAACACATGCCTTTTCTCTTTTCAAGAGATTTGCGCTTTGCAGCAAAAAACTCTGGCATATCGGTCTGTTGTATAGTATGATATTTTCACAAACAAAAAGAACCGAAGAGGAGAGGTCTTGCCATATGCTGACGAAACAGGAACTTTTGACGATTCTGCACCAGGATGTGGTGCCCGCTCTTGGCTGTACCGAGCCGGTCTGTGTGGCCTTGGCTGCGGCTGACGCCTATCACGCCATTGGCGGCGAGGTGGTGTCTGTGAAGATCGAGGTTAACCCCGGCATCTATAAAAACGGTATGTCCGTGGGTATTCCCGGCTTCCCGCGGGTGGGCCTGAAGTATGCCGCCGCGCTGGGTACATATCTGTGCAACCCGGAGAAGAAACTGGAACTGCTGGAGGATATCACTCCCGAGATCATCGAAAAAGCCATCGCCCTGGTGGAAGAGCGCCACGTCGTGGTGATGATCAAGCGCGATGAAACGGCGCTCTATGCCCGGGCTGAGATCATTACCACTGCCGGTATCGGCATCAGCGAGATCCGCGGCACCCATTCCAATATTGTCTTTACCCGCCGCAACCACGAAACGCTGTGGGAAAAACCTTTTGTCCCCGGCAAAGAGGACGACCTTCATGCCCGCCTCAAGGAGATGACTGTCGCTCAGATCCGTGCGCTGGTAGACTCCTGCACCGAGGAGGATCTGGCCTATATGCTGGAGGGCGAGACCATGAACGGTGCGCTGGCTGATTACGGTCTGGATAACGATATCGGCATCGGCATCACCTCTGCGCTGCGCCGTCAGGTGGAGTCCGGCGTCATGGGCGATAATCTCATCACCCGTACCATGCTGCGCGTGGCCTCCGGCGCCGAGGGTCGTATGAGCGGCTGTCCCTATGCCGTTATGTCCTCCGCCGGCAGCGGCAACCACGGTCTGACTGCCATCATTCCTGTGGTGGAGATGGCTAAACACGTGGGCGCCAGCCGTGAAATGACAGAAAAAGCGCTGGCCTTCTCCCATGCCCTCACGGTGTATATCAAACTCTTCACCGGCAAGCTTTCCGCCACCTGCGGCTGCGGTGTGTCTGCTGCTACGGCCTCTTCCGCTGCCATGACCTGGCTGCTGGGCGGCGGCGATGAGGAGATCGCGTCTGCCATCGTCAATATGAGCGGCAACCTTACCGGTATGATCTGTGACGGCGGTAAGATCGGCTGCGCCCTGAAGCTGGCCACCGCTACCAACGCCGCCATGATGTGCGCTTACCTCGCTGCCGACGGCGTGCGCCTGCAGCCTACCGATGGTATCTGCGCCGAAACGCCGGAGCAGGTCATCCGCAACATGGGTCGCGTCAGCGCTCCCGGTATGATCAAGACCGACCAGACCATCCTGGAGATCATGATGGAAAAAGATCAGGGATAATAAGAAACGGAAACCCCGGATCTGCTGAAAAGCAGACCCGGGGTTTTTAATATTACCATAAGGAGTCTAAAAGAAAAAATCCTTGGAAACACAAGGTTTCCAAGGATTTGGTGGAGACTGCTGGACTCGAACCAGTGACCTCCTGCGTGTGAAGCAGGCGCTCTAACCAGCTGAGCTAAGCCTCCATTGGTGACCCGTACGGGACTCGAACCCATGTTACAGCCGTGAAAGGGCCGTGTCTTAACCACTTGACCAACGGGCCGGAGAAAGTTCCCTTGAAGGGTACCGGCGAGATGCTTTCACATCTCGCCGGTGATGGTAGCGGCGACTGGATTCGAACCGGTGACACTGCGGGTATGAACCGCATGCTCTAGCCAACTGAGCTACGCCGCCATATGTTACCTCGACAAGGCAAGAGTTAATATAACATACCGATACCGCCTTTGTCAACACTTTTTTTGCAAAAAGACACTCTTTTTTGTGGTTCGCCTCAATTCTGTGTTGGCGGAAATTTTCGCTGTCACTATACAATATATAAAAACAGCGGGAAGAGCCGAAACGTCCGGCGGCTGAGCCTTGCAGAACACGGCAAAGTCGTGTTATAATGATGCTTGTTATAATGGCGGGGCATACAGTGCCGCCACCAGTCATACTATATGAATGTAAGGAGACAGACAATGAAATTTTCCGAAATGCCCTACACCCGGCCGGATATCGAAGCGCTGAAGACGCTGGCGGCCGACATCGTGGTCCGTCTGGACAACGCCAAGTCTGCGCAGGAGCAGCTGGATGCTTTCTATGAATTTGAAGAGGCTTCCAAGAAGGTGGAGACGCTGGGCACCATTGCCTATATCCGCCATACCATCGATACCAAGGATGAATTCTATACCGCCGAGCAGGACTGGATGGATGAGGTCATGCCCCAGTTGGAGGAACTGAGCCAGAACGTCAACCTGGCCCTGCTGCGCTCTCCCTTCCGCGCCGAACTGGCCGCCGAACTGGGCGAGCTGCTGTTCACCAACATGGAGATCGCCGTACGCTCCTTCAAGCCCGAGCTGATGCCTCTCATGGCTGAGGAGAATAAGCTCACCAGCGAATATCAGAAACTCTACGCCTCCGCCATGGTGGAGTTTGACGGCAAGACCATGCCTCTGCCCATGCTGGGCCCCTACAAGCAGAGTCTCGACCGCGATGTACGCAAGGCTGCCTATGAGACCGAGGGTCGTTTCTTCGACGCGCATCAGGAAGAGCTGGATGAGCTGTACGATAAGCTGGTGAAGAACCGCACTGCTCAGGCTAAGCTCATGGGCTATGAGAACTATCTGCCTCTGGGTTATGACCGTATGCGCCGCAACTGCTACGGCCCCAAGGAAGTGGAACTGTTCCGCCAGCAGGTGGTGGCCGATCTGGTGCCTCTGGTGCAGCAGGTGAAGAAGAACCAGCAGGCTCGCCTGGGTCTGGATCATATGTACTTCTTCGACGATGCCATGCGTTTCCCCGATGGCAACCCCGTCCCTCAGGGTACTGCTGATGACATTCTGCAGGCTGGTCTGGATATGTACCACGGTCTGAGCCCCGAAACTGCCGAGTTCATCGACTTCATGTATGAAAATGAGCTGCTGGATGTGCTTAGCAAGGACGGCAAGGCTCCCGGCGGTTACTGCACCTCCATCCCTGACTACAAGGCACCCTTCATCTTCTCCAACTTCAACGGTACTTCCGGTGACGTGGATGTGCTGACCCACGAGGCAGGTCACGCTTTCGCCGACTTCCGTGCTGTGCGCAAGGGCTATATCCGCGCCCTGCAGTCCCCCACGATGGAATCCTGCGAGTGCCATTCCATGTCCATGGAGTTCCTGACTCAGGACTTCCATAAGAACTTCTTTGGCCCTGCCACCGAGAAGTACGAGATCGACCATTGTGAGGACTCCCTGATCTTTATTCCTTACGGCTGCCTGGTGGACGAATTCCAGCACCGCGTGTATGAGAATCCCGACATGACCCCCGCTGAGCGCAACGAGCTGTGGGCCAGTCTGGAAAAGAAGTTCCGCCCCTGGCTGGACTTTGCCGATCTGCCCTTCTATGGCCGCGGTGCCGGTTGGCAGCGTCAGCTCCACATCTACCAGATGCCCTTCTACTATATCGACTACTGCCTGGCCCAGACCATCGCCTTCCAGTTCTGGATCGCCTCCATGAACGACCGGGCTGATGCATGGCAGCGCTATCTGGCCTTTACCGATAAGGGCGGCACCTGCACCTTCGACCAGCTGGTCCACGGTGCCGGCTTGAAGGTGCCTTATGATGAGGGCTGCATCCGCGAGATTGGTGCCGCCATCAGCGCCTGGCTGGAAAAAATGTATAAATAATCAGAATAAAGGAAGTACAGGCAGGTAATTACCGAAATAAAAAGACGGGTTTTTTGAAAAAACCCGTCTTTTTTTCTTGCAATTACAGAAGTTCTATGATAATCTATCATGGACACTCTATCATGCAAAAGTGTAAACAGCGCAAAAAGGGGTATATACCTTGGGATACAAGCAGTACGCAAAAGACTACGAGATCGAATATGTGGACCGGCCGGGCAAAAAGCGGCCGAAAGCCGTGCGGATCTATGTGGGACCGTATTACCGTTTTACCGCACCACCTGAGCGTATGCGCCAGACGAAATGGCTGTATCTGGCCGGGTTGATGTCTCTGGGACTGTTTTTGCTGCTGCCGCTGTGTGTCAACGGTGCGTTGGCCCGCACATGGTACGTGCAGGTGCCTGTCGCTGCCGCGTGGATCCCTTGGGTTCTGGCTGCCGCCTCCGTATGGCGTCTTTGGACGGCGGGGGAATTGGTGGAGCGTGAGCACCACGATTTGATGGGTGGCCGCATGAGCGGTGCAAGCCTGTTTTTGCTGATCTTTTCGCTTGTCAGTGCAGTGGGCGCTGCCCTTACTGTCGGGCGCATCGATCCTGCGCGCGAGGATTGGCTGGTGTTGGGCTGTGCGCTCTGTGCCGCTGCCTGCAGCACGCTGCTCTTTGCCCGGCGGAAAGATCTGCATATGACCGAGGTGGAAAATCCTGAGAAGCCTCGGACAAAAAACAGTGATGCATGAAAATGCCATGGCTTTTTCATGGATGCCGCAGGCATCCATGAGGGCAAACTAAAGTGATATTTTTCGGTAACACCGATAAATATAAAAATTTTAGGAGGAAATGAAAATGAAATCCAAGATTGCAAAGATTCTGTCTCTTGTGCTGGTCTGCGCAATGGTGCTGGGTCTGGCCGCTTGCGGCGAAAAGGCCCCTGCATACGAGGGTAACGGAAAGACTCTGGTTGTGGCTTATGACTACTTCTCCGAGAAATTCTCTCCCTTCTTTGCCACCACTTCTTACGACCAGGACGCTGCTGGCCTGACTCAGGTCGGCCTGCTGCCTTCCGACCGTGAGGGTAACGTGCTGCTCAACGCCAAGGACGGCCAGGTTGTTGCCTACAACGGCACCGACTACACCTACAACGGCATCGCCAACTGCGAGATCGTTGAGAACGCCGACGGCACCGTCACCTACAAGCTGAGCATGCGTGACGACGTCAAGTTCTCCGACGGTAAGAAGCTGACCGCCGACGACGTGATCTTCAGCATCTACGTCCTGTGCGATCCTACTTACGACGGTTCTTCCACTCTGTACTCCCAGAAGATCCTGGGTATGGATGACTACCGTTCCGGTATGGAGACCCGCTTCAACCTGGTGTGGAAGACCGAGCGCGCCGGCTACACCGCCAACGACTACTTCACCGAGGAAGACTACAACACCTTCTGGGCTGCTTTCGATGCTGCCGGTGAGCTGTTCGTTAACGAGATCGTTGAGTACTGCAAGGCTTACGGTGCTACCGACGTCGCTACCGCCGCTCCTCTGTGGGGCTACAGCGATGTGACCACCGCTGCTGAGTGGTTCCAGGTCATGGTCGATTCCTTCGGCTACAACCTGTCCGCTGCTGACGGCATCAACTACGAGTCCGCTGGCACTACCCTGGAGACCTTCCTGTATGAGGTCCTGGGTGACAAGGCCGCTCACTATCAGGCCGGTGTGTCCACCGGTGCTGGTGCTGCCAACATCGCCGGTATCGTCAAGACTGGTGACTACTCCCTGGAGATCACTGTTGAGGGTATCGATCCCACCTTCATCTATCAGCTGACTCTGGCCATCGCCCCCCTGCACTACTACGGCGATGCCAAGGCTTACAACTACAACAAGAACCAGTTCGGCTTCACCAAGGGTGACCTGTCCGGCGTCCGCGCCAAGACCACCAAGCCCCTGGGCGCTGGTCCTTACAAGTTCATCTCCTACGAGAACAACATCATCTCCTACGAGGCTAACCCCTACTACTACGAGGGCGCTCCCAAGACTCAGTTCCTGAAGATGCAGGGCGTGTCCACCTCCGATAAGATGACCGGTATGACCACCGATCTGTTCGACGTCACCGTCCCCAACTACAACGACGATGATATCGCTGCCATCAAGAAGGCCAACTCCAACGGCGAGCTGTCCGGCAACGAGATCACCACCGTGGCTACCGACTTCCTGGGCTATGGCTACATCGGCATCTGCGCCAAGAACGTCAACGTGGGCGGCGATGCTGCTTCCGACGCTTCCAAGGCTCTGCGCCGTGGTCTGGCCACTCTGCTGGCTGTTTATCGTGAGCCCGTCGTCTATGCTTACTATGGCGACCGCGCTTCCATCATCCAGTACCCCATCTCCAACACCTCCTGGGCTGCTCCCCGTCCCGCTGATGAGGGCTACAACCTGGCTTACTCCAAGGATGCTGACGGCAACGTCGTCGTTACCGCCAACATGACTCAGGACGAGAAGGTTGCTGCTGCTAAGCAGGCTGCTATCTCCCTGTTCAAGGCTGCCGGTTACACCTTCGACGAGGCTGCCGGTAAGTTCACCGCCGCTCCCGCTGGCGCTGACATGGAATGGGAAGTCATCATCCCCGCTGACGGCGTGGGCGATCACCCCTCCTATGGTATCCTGACCGAGACCAAGAACGCTCTGCAGGAAATGGGTCTGGATCTGATCATCAACGACCCCTCCAACTCCAACGAGCTGTGGGATGCTCTGGATGCCGGTAACGCCCAGCTGTGGGCCGCTGCCTGGGGCGCTACTCCCGATCCTGACATGTATCAGGTCTATTACTCCACCAACGTTGTTGGTCTGGAAGGCTCCTCCAACTCCAACCACTACTTCATCCAGGATCCCGAGCTGGATGAGCTGATCATGACCGGTCGTACCACCACCGACCAGGCTTTCCGTAAGGCTACTTACAAGGAAGCTCTGGAGCTGATCATGGAGTGGGGCGTTGAGCTGCCCACCTACCAGCGTCAGGAAGCTACTCTGTTCTCCACCGAGCGCGTGAACGTCTCCACCATCCCCGCCGACATGACCCCCTTCTACGGCTGGGCTTCCGAGATCCACAAGCTGGATATGAACTGATAGCTGACCGCTTGATGTAATGACACCGGATGGGGCGCGCAGCGCCCCTCCGGACCGACCCCACACAGCCATGGGCGGTTTTCCGCCCATGGCTTGTGGCGGTATTTGGGTAATCCGTTGTAACGCGTTGGAAATAGGCCTGAACAGGCAAATCTGGACCCGGATTTGCTGTCGGATTCGGATTTGCCTGCTCAGTCGAGCAGCGCGGACAAAGAATTTTCTGTTGCCCGCAAGAAACACTTTTGAGAAAACGGTGATAATATGGGAAAGTTTATTGTTAAGCGACTCCTGATATCAGTAGTGATCCTGTTTTGTGTCATGCTGATTATCTACACGCTGATGCATTGTCTGCCCACCAACTATATTGAGACCATGGCCCGTCAGCTGGCCCAGCGTCCCGGTTCCACCAAGTCTGCCGAGGCATGGCTGGCGGATCTGAATGCCCAGTATGGTATGGATAAGGGTATCATCGGCGGTTTCTTTGTTTGGCTGAAGTCTGCCATTGTCGGCGACTTCGGTACCAGCTGGGTTCATAACGTGCCTCCCACGGAGAAGTTTGCTGACGTTATCTGGGTCAGCTTCATTCTGGGTGCTGCCGGTATGATCCTGGAGATCCTCATTGCCATCCCTCTGGGTATCGTGGCAGCCAAGAAGCAGTACAGCGGCGTGGACTATTTCGTCACGGTGCTGGCCATGGTGTGTATTTCCATGCCCACCTTCTTCCTGGCCACTCTGCTCAAACTGGTCTTCGGCGTGCAGTTGGGCTGGTTTGAGATCGCAGGCCTGACCTCGGCCCGTTTCTTCGATAGCCTTAGTGCCTTTGGCAAGGCTGTGAACATTGCCTGGCACTTGGTGCTGCCCACCATCACCATCGTGGTGATTTCCATTGGCGGCCTGATGCGCTATACCCGCACCAACATGCTGGAAGTGCTCAACGCCGACTATATCCGCACTGCCCGCGCCAAGGGTTTGCCGGAGAAGAAGGTCATCAACTATCATGCCTTCCGCAACACGCTGATCCCCGTGGTCACCATTTTGGGCGGCAGCCTGCCCAGCCTGTTCTCCGGTGCGCTGATCACTGAGCAGCTGTTCTCTATCCCCGGTATCGGCTATACGGCCTACCAGTCCATGATCGTCGGCGACATTCCCTTTACTATGTTCTACCTGACGTTTATGGCCATTCTGACGCTCCTGGGCAACCTGATCGCTGACCTGCTGTACGCGGCCGTCGATCCCCGTGTGCGCCTGAGCTAAGGAGGAAGACCATGGAAAAACGCAATTTTAATGAAGCGCTGAAGCAGCGCGAGCTGCGTGAGCGGGAGGAAAGCGCCCGCCGCGCCGGCGATAAGGAAATGACTCTGGACGATGCCGCCCGCGTCAAGGTTCTCTCTCCCGGTATGCTGGTGTTCAAGCGGTTCATCCGCAATAAGCTGGCCATCGTGGGTTCCGCCATCCTGATTGTCATGTTTATGTTTGCCTTCCTCGGCCCCTATTTCTACCGCTATGGCCAGACGGAGGTTTTCAACACCTATAAGCCCCTGAACATCAACTACGCCAACGCCGAAGAGCGTACCGAGCATACGGTGTATCTGGTGGAGGATCAGGGTCTGAGCACCAACACCAAGAATATGTTCAACTCCGCTATCCTCGCCATGGAGGAGAAGGGTCTGAATGTCTACGTCCTTCAGGATAAGGCCACCGGCAAGAATGCCGTTGTGGAGAAGAAGGGCGAGAACATCTACACCATGTCTGTTGGCAGTGTCAACGAAGTGGCTACCTACGCCATGCAGGATATCGGCACCTTCAATGGCCGTGTTGGCATGGTGGCCTTTGCCGGCGCTGATCTGGGCCAGGCTTTCACCGATGCTGTGAAGGCTGCCGTCAACGCCAAGCAGAGCCAGTTTGATTTTGAAGGCAGCACCTACCTGCTGCAGAGCGGCAGCGCCGCCAAGGAGTATAAGATCCTGGGCGCCGGCGCTGGTTCCATGCAGTACACCGGTGCCAATCTGGGTGCTGACTTCGCTGCATTGGTCAACAACGCCGCCATCAACGGCGAGGAGACCTTCCAGTTCAACGGTAAGACCTATTCCGTCACTGCCACCGAGAACGGCAAGTATGCCGTCACTGGCGTGGAGAGCGAGGGCGTGTCCTTTGTCTCTTCTACCTTCGTGTTTGACACTGTGGAAGCCGGCACCAACCTGAGCAACGAGTTCAAGGTCAACGCCCTGCTGGCTATCTACGGCACCGGCGAGTTCACCGCCGACGGCAAGAACTATACCGTCAAGACCGTGGACGAGGAGCTGGGCATCTACGATGCCAATGGTGAGCGCTTCGCCGCCGTGTCTACCTTCGTGGTGCGTCGCTATAACGGTGAGGACTCCCTGAGCCTGGAGTTCAAGGCCGCTGCCCGCGAAGTGGTCATGCGCATGGAAGAGCAGAAGCTCAAGACCGACAGCTTTACCTTTGATATTCCTCAGCTGGACGATCAGGGCCAGCCTGTTCTGGATGAAAACGGCAACGTCAAGCTGGTGGAGTCCACTTTGACTGTTACCGATAAGGCCACTACCTATGTGCTGGTGTGCGAGCAGTTCACCTATATGCTGGACCGTTTTGCCAGTCCTACCCCTGAGCATCCCTTTGGTACCGATGGTGACGGCATGGACATTCTGGCCCGTATGATGGCCGGTGGCCGCATCTCTCTGCTGGTTGGTTTCGTGGTCGTGATTCTGGAAATCATCCTGGGCGTTATCATGGGCGGCCTGGCCGGATATTTCGGCGGCTGGGTGGATAACCTGATTATGCGCCTGGTGGATATCTTCTATTGCATCCCCTCCATGCCCATCCTGATCATTCTGGGCTCCATGCTGGATGCCCTGCGCGTGGAACCCTATGTGCGCTTGATGTGGCTGATGGCTGTTCTGGGCTTCCTGGGCTGGGCCGGTATCGCCCGTCTGGTCCGCGGCCAGATCCTGTCCCTGCGTGAGCAGGACTTCATGGTGGCCACCGAGGCCTGCGGTCTGCCTGTTCGCCGCCGCATCTTCCGCCACCTGATCCCCAATGTTATGCCTCAGCTGATCGTTACCGCTACCATGGGTCTGGGCAGTGTCATTCTGACCGAGTCCACCCTGTCTTTCCTGGGTCTGGGCGTTAAGCACCCCATGGCAACCTGGGGAACTATGATCAACTCTGTGGCAACCAGCGCACAGGCTATGACCGAGTATACCTATATTTGGATCCCTGTGGGCTGCCTGATCTGCCTGACCGTCGTTGCCTTCAACTTTGTTGGTGACGGTCTGCGCGATGCATTCGACCCCAAGATGAAGAGATAAGGAGGCGGCAAGTATGGCTAAGAAAAACGAGAAAAAGCAGAGCGGCTATATCTCTGCCAAGGCTTCCCGCCAGATCTCCAGCTTTAACCGCAAGCTGACCCGCAAGCTGGAAAAGGAGCGTGCTGATGCCGGCAAGGATCCTGCGCTCTATACCACCACCATGCAGGATCCCAACAACGTGGTGGAGTTTGACAATGTCTGTACCTACTTCTTTACCGATATCGGTACTGTCCGCGCTGTTGACGGTGTCAGCTTCACCGTGCCCAAGTGCTCCACCGTGGGCGTCGTGGGCGAATCCGGCTGCGGCAAGTCCGTTACCAGCCTGTCTCTGATGCAGTTGCTGCAGCGCCCCACCGGTCAGACCGTGGGCGGCGAGATCCGCTTTAACATGGGTGACGGCAAGGCCCTGAACATTGTCAAGGCCCCCACCGCTAAAATGCAGGAGATCCGCGGTAACCGCATCTCCATGATCTTCCAGGAGCCCATGACCTCCCTGAACCCGGTGTTCCGCATCGGCCAGCAGGCCAACGAGGTGCTGGAACTGCACCATCCCGAAATGACCGAAGAAGAGGTCAAAGCCCGTACGCTGGAGATGCTGGAACTGGTCGGCATCGCCAACAAGGAGGGCGTCTATGAGATGTATCCTCACGAGCTGTCCGGCGGTATGCGTCAGCGTATTATGATCGCTATCGCACTGGCCTGTACGCCTGAGCTGATCATTGCCGACGAGCCTACCACGGCTCTGGACGTGACCATTCAGGCTCAGATTCTGGACCTGCTGCGTGACCTGAAGGATAAGATCAATTCTTCCATTATGCTGATCACCCATGACCTGGGTGTCGTGGCCAACATGGCTGACTACGTGGTGGTTATGTATGCCGGCCGCGTGATTGAAAAGGGTACTGCCGACGACATCTTCCACAACCCCTGCCATCCTTACACCATTGGTCTGATGAAGTCCAAGCCCGTGGTTGGCAAGAAGGTGGATGAGCTGTATAACATCCCCGGCAGCGTGCCCAACCCCGTGGATATGCCCAACTACTGCTATTTCAAGGATCGTTGCGAGATGCAGTGCGAGCACTGCTCCGGCAAGTATCCCCCGGAGATCAAGATCAGCGATACCCACGTCGTCTCCTGCTACCGTTATCTGGAGCAGGGCGAAGTGATGGGCTATCCCAAATCTACGAATGTGGAGGAGCTTTGATATGGCGGAAGAAAAGAAGATCGGCACTTACGCGCTGGACAGCTTTGACGGCGCGGAAAAAGACCCGCAGTATCTGCTGGTGGTCAAAAACCTGAAGAAGTATTTCCCCATCAAGTCCAGCTTCCTCAAAAAGACTGTCGGTAATGTCAAGGCTGTGGACGGTATCTCCTTTAAGATCAAGCGTGGTACCACCATGGGTCTGGTAGGTGAGTCCGGCTGCGGTAAGTCTACCGTGGGTAAGACCATCCTGCGCCTGCATGACAAGACCGATGGCGAAGTGTTCTTCAACGGCACCGAGATCTTCGGTCTCAGCCGCGAGGAGCTGCGCAAGCATCGCCCCAATATTCAGATCATCTTCCAGGACCCTTATTCCAGCTTGTCTCCCCGTCTGCCCATCGCTGAGATCATCGGTGAGGGTGTGCGTGAGCACAACATCGTCCCCAAGGAAGAGCATGATGAGTATATTTCCCGCATTATGAAGGCCTGCGGCCTGCAGGAGTACCACAAGGATCGCTATCCCCACGAGTTCTCCGGCGGCCAGCGCCAGCGTATCTGCATTGCCCGCGCTCTGGCCCTGAACCCTGACTTTATCCTCTGCGACGAGCCTGTCTCCGCTCTGGACGTGTCCATTCAGGCCCAGATCATCAACCTGCTGCGTGACCTGCAGAAGGAGTTTGGCATTACCTACCTCTTCATTTCCCATGACCTGTCCGTGGTGGAGCATATCTCCGATACCGTGGGCGTGATGTACTTGGGCAATATGGTGGAGTATGCCCCTACCGAGAAGATTTTTGCCAACCCCATGCACCCCTATACCAACGCACTGATCTCTGCCATTCCCGTGCCCGATCCTGACTACAAGATGGATCGCGTGGTGCTGGAAGGCAGCATTCCCTCCCCGGCCAATCCCCCCTCCGGTTGTAAGTTCCACACTCGCTGCAGCAAGTGCATGGAAGTGTGCAAGCACTTTGTGCCTGACTTCGTGGAACTGGAGGAAGATCATTTCTGCGCATGCCACCTCTACAACTCTCCTGAACGTCAGGCGGAGCTGGAGGCTGCGCTGCCTAAGAACAACTAAATGGCAAAGAAAAAGGTCTATGATGACGATGACGGTCGCGTCATCGCCAATATGAACGTGGACGGCATGCCCTGGAGCATGAGCGATGTGCTCAGCCGCCGCAAGAAGTCCGATGAAAAACTGCAGAGCAGCGGAGACTTCAGTGATCTCTCCGGCAAGGAGACACGCGAGATCGTCAAAGGCGCCGTGAAAGCGGGTCTGGTGATCGCCGGTGTGTTTCTGGTGGCCGCAGCCCTGTTCATCCTCTTCTGCATCCATGTTTGGTTCCGGTAAGGAAAAAAGAAACAAAAAAGATGTGACTCGCAAGAGTCACATCTTTTTTTGTTTGCGGCGGGGGCCCTACGACAAGCCTTCACTCTACGAAAAAGGGCCGCAGGTATAACCTGCGGCCCTTTAGAGGGTTCTCTTAATACATACCACCCTCGGAAAATTGGGGTCAATATCGGTGAAAAAGTAGAGAAAAGTAGGGATATAAAACGAAGTTCGAAACTATTTCGGATAATTCTCTGCTATAGTCTACGCAACTTAACGGCTAAAAATGGTAAGTTTTATCGTAAGTTTTACATAGGGTTCCCTAAGATCAAAGGTTGGAAACCGCGCGGCCAAATGCTTCCTGGACATTATCAAAATTTATATGACTATATACATCAAGTGTTACGCTGACATTGGAATGCCCCATGAGATATTGCAGACTTTTTACATCAATCCCCGCTTGCTGCATATTCGTACAGAAAGTGTGCCGAAGCACATGGGGAGTTACTCTCGGAAAGGATTTGCCGTAAACCCTTGCGATTTTGCTCTGCATTCCTCGCATGTAGTTTTCCAGATGCATTGCAACCTTGGGCATGCCGGACTTATCGAGGAACAGAAAACCACTGTACCCGTCCACCAGCATTTCAACCGTTGGGGTCTGCCGATTTGCAACGACACGCCGCAAAGCCATATAAACTGTATCACTCATGGGGATGCACCGGACACCACTGCTTGTTTTGGGAGATGTTATAAAGTATGGCTTGTCTGCGGTCCTGCACAATTGGTGTTCTACAAAGATAAGCCGCTTTTTGAAATCCACATCCCGCTTAGTAAGTCCGTATGGTTCACTGACCCGCAAGCCTGTCCCCAACAAGACCACTATATCATCGTAGTAATTGTCGTGCCCATTATCACGAATAAACTTCAAGTAAGATTCCTGCTGAACTTTGGTCAGCGCAACGCGTTTTTCTGCATCGTCTTGAAGAATATCCGCCAGCTTAAACTTGAATGGGTTCTTGCGGATGATGTCATCGTCTACGGCCATTTCAAACGCAGGTCGCAGCACACTGTGATAGATAGAAATGGTGTTACGCTTACTGCCGTTGTCGTGGAGCATAATGTAAAAGCGTTTTCCGTCAGACAACTTAACGTTTCGCACTTTACTTTGGCCTAATTCGGATTCTTTAATGCGGTTGATTACCGTACCATAGGCTCTAAGGGTGTTCTCGCCAATGTCACGTTTTAGGCTCATATAGCGATCCACTAACTCAGATACCGTCATATCTCCGGCTGCATAGTCGATTCCGTCCGCAAGATCTCTTTGAATGGTTGCTTCTTTCTCGCGGAGACTTTCTAATGTTTTGGCGTAGACACAGCGAACTTTCCCGTGGCAGTCCGTATAACGGTAATCATAGGTGCCGTTTTTCCGTTGGTTTTCACCCGTTTTTAGAACTCGTCCGTTTTTATCTTTGCGCTTTCCTGCCATAATGTATACTCCTTTCTGGAAAGCGCCCGATATGTAATTATAATTATCATAACATATGGGAGCGCGCCTTTCTACTCATATCGAAAATTCCTTTTGAAGATAGGCTTCAAACGGTATTCGCTTGATCAATCTCCGGTTGCCTACCCAAAGAACATATTTTTCGCAGTCCTTGCTGTCGGTCATTTGCCGCAACTTGTTGATGCCGATGTTAAAATAAGAGGCAGCCTCTTCTAACGTAAGGTTAGACTTGTGCCAAATGGGAATTTCACAGGCTATTGCTATCACCTCACATCTGCATTTCATCAAACCAGTATCCCTGAAACAGCGTCCCGTCATGGAGCAGGAATCTTCCCCGTGACTCTTTGGGGATTTGATCAGCTGCCGCTGTGCTGTCCAGGATGATCTGGGACAGGATATTGTCTGCTCTGCCACAGATACGACATCCCAAGTTCGTTCGGATCTGCCCGGGGATCAGGTTGGCATCCGGACGCTGCGTGGCCAGGATCAGATGGATCCCAAACGCACGCCCTTGTCTGGCTATGATCGACAGCTTGCTTTCGATCTGACTGATCAGCTTCTTCTCCTCTGCGGATAGTCCGGTCTTGTCCAACACCTCAGCTACCTCGTCACAAGCGAATATGCAGCGCTTTAGTTGCGCTCTGGTAGCTTTGTTGTACGCATCAAGATTCGGGCTTCCCGTTTCCTTGAATAGCATCTTACGCCGTTCCAGTTCATCCACAAGACTCGTCAGCAACTCCAGCAAGTCGTTTTCATCAAAACACATCCGGCACTTCTCGTGCCATACAGGCGGAAAATCTACACCACCCTTGAAGTCGGCGATATAAACCATTGCTCCTTTTTGCAGCGACTGCATCAACAGCAATTTCAAAAGAACGCTTTTTCCGCTGCCTGTGGAACCGCCCAGCAGAATATGCGGAATCGCTGCCAGATCAACAGTAATGGGCCCGGTATAACCTTCACCCAAAATAAGCACAAAGCTGTCCGGAGACAGATACTTTTCTCGCCATACAATGTGCTCCGGAAGTGCGTTTCTGCCGTAAACAAATTTTAACACGATACGCTCGGTGCCTTTACCATAGCTTACGCCTATGATGTTGATGTTAAAGACAGCCTCCAGATCCAACTGCTTGTCCTCCCATGTTTTGAGCGCAATGCCCGGATTCCTAAGCTCCCAGATTTTCACACGGGGATTTTTGCGATCCTTGCGTTCACGAAGCAGGGTCGGTGTCTCTCCGGCAGCATTTGTAAGGGCAATTCGCAGACAGCCATCCGAGACCATTCTGCGATGGAATGGATAGACCAGCAAAGTCACCATGGCAATTCCTCCTGCCAGAAGATAGCACTGGAGGAGATGGTGGCAAATGAACTCCGGCAACGGGGCCGGGATCGTAAGACTGTCAACAAAAGCGATTGCCGCATCTTGCTTGTCGTATACGTAGTTGGCACCTATTACATAGATCACCAGCAGCGGGAGTGTCAGCAGCAGTTTGGATAGGAAACCCAATCGCTGCCATATGTTACGTCTGTTCGCTCTACGCTGTAGATTCATCTTTTCTTCTCTTGTCATAAAGGATCTCCTTTCTTCCATCTTCGTGATATTGTGTTACGGTATGGATACGCCGCAGGAATGCTTTCCAAGTCTCCAAATCATATCTTTGGATATCCGGATACTGCGCATCCAGCGGAATGTTGGATGTAATGTAGACCGTCGTATAACAGGCGACTTTGTCCTGATATCGAGCCGGCAGTGTCGCAGGATAAATGTCCAAAAAGTTGAGCATAGATTCGATGGGGATCTGGGAATGAAATTCCTCAAATACCAAAACAGACTGCGTATGATAGGCATCGAATCGGACACCGTTTCGACCACCGTAATCGGTGATACGGCAAATGTCCTGAACTGCATGTTTTCGGAAAATACTTCTGGTCTTACCTGCACCGGAAGCACCGAACAGATAGTGGACTTCCACTTCCCGGAACTGGCTGCGGAACGGCTCACTTTTCAGATTATCCCGCAGCTGATCGATCTTCTGCGTTTGCAGGCAAAAGGACGGATGCTCTTCCACGATCTCCGTAGTAGACAGCCCGTCTTTTACATTTTGAAGCAGCTGGTGCATCTTAGGTGCCGTTTCCTCGCTCTGGGTGGGCGGTGTTCCGAACTCCACAAAGGTACCTTCCACCTGTGTTTCGGCTTTCGTTGTCTCCGCCCACTTCCCCTCCTTGCGGATATAATTACGGTTATCCAGCACCGTTCCCATTGGCTTATCAATGTGCGCTGTAGGGAAACGATTCTTCACCGTTGCAAACCGTATTGGCGAGGTAGAGTAGAGGAAGATATGCGTGTGGTATGTTCCTGTGGTCGCGATCTCATCCGCCATACAGAAATACGTTGGATGAAACAGGTGCAGGATATCGATAATCTTTTCCTGATTGAGATCACAGGCCTGGGGATTGTTGATTGTCAGCAGCCACTTTCGCGACTGCATATTATTTGCGTGTTCTGACATGATAGTTCTCCTTTCTTGCTACTGCTACCTTGCTCCCCAGGGGTAATACTATCCCCTGGGGAGCGGGTGAGGCCTCACCAAACCGGGAGATACTTTCCTTGAGGGAAATTATCTGCTCCCGGCCCGGTCGGCCTCACCCACAGCGTCAGTGCTTGGGATTAGCCTGAGAGATGCCGGTGGCCTTTGCGACGATGCTGACCTTTCCGCCGGACTCGTAAGCAGCCAGCTCCAGCCCGTGGAAGATCACCTCCACAAAACCATCGGGTTTCTCCATCAGCTGAGGGCCATCGATACGGACACCGATCTTCTCAAAGGATCTCTCGGGAAGGACGGTGACGTAGCGGTGTGCCAGGATCTTGTCCGTGCGCTTGTCGTTCACATACTCGTAAACGGGAATCACATCGACAAGCAGTTTCTTGGAACCCAGCGTTCCATTGGCGTCAATGACGACATTGCGAAGATTTAACATAATTTTATTACCTCATTTCTTTCGTGTTTAGAGCAGCGTTGGCCGTTCGCTGTGTGGAATGTTATTTGCATTCAGATAAGCGTCCCTATCTGCGGATCCGATACTATGCGGCCAATTTTTCATCATATCAAGATCCGATTTTTGCCTGCTTGCAGGCTTCACAAGTACTTGTGTATATATCTTACCGCATGCAAAAGTAAAAGTATGTAATACCTAAAAACGACACCCTCACAATTGAAGAAGCAACGTAGTCTTCTAAAATGCAGCTTTTATCATCGGCCAGGAGCTGGCTCTGTAATTAACCGGTTGCTTGGTTTTTTTAAGAGAGTGCGATATATTATGCTCATAAATCGTCTTAATAGGTAAAGGGGTGATATGCAATGGATATCATTGAACGGCTTGAGCGTCGTGACGAGGCAGCAATCGAGCTGTTGAAAGCATACTACGGCGATTACTGCTATCGCATCATCTATAATCAACTGTGCAGCCACGAGGAAACTGAGGAAGCGCTAAATGACGTTTGGATGAAAATCTGGAACAGCATCCCGCCTGCGAGGCCAACTCATTTGCGCGCCTATATAGCCAAAGCCGCAAGAAACACCGCCATTGACTACATAAAGAAAAATACTGCAGAAAGACGATCCGGGATCACAGAACTGTTGGACGAGATTGCCGAGGTTGTGCCGGACACATCCGAATCGGATGGATTTCTTAAAGATACACTAAATCGCTTTGTAAGGTCACTGAGGTCAGAAGAGCAACGCATTTTTCTTCGGCGTTATTGGTATGGTGCCAGCATTGAAGAACTGGCTGATGAGCTAGGTTGCTCTCAGACGCGTATCGCCAACATCTTGCATCGTACACGAAAGAAATTACGTAAGCATCTGGAGAAGGAGGGGTATAGCGTATGAACAGTATTGATTTTCTGAAAGAACTAAACGAAATCGACGATGACTTGCTGATGAAAGCTGAGTTGCCGCCTGTGAGAAAACCATGCATCCGCAGAATCGGTTTGAATGCCGTAGTGGTTGCGCTGGTATTATGTCTGATGTCTGTCACAGCCGCTGCAGTTACGATCAGTATCCGGGTTTTCACAAGTGAAGATACGGTCCCCAATTACGAGAACTATCATTTTGGCTTTTTTCATGTGAACAGTAAAGTAACAACCATCGAATACGAACTCTCCCCTCAGGAAATCGAAATCCCGTTGCAGTGGGAAAACGCCCTAACTGATGCATGGAAAGGTTTTGGATACTCTTATGACCACTTCACTGGAATCGACTTGAAAGGCAATGATGGAAAGAGAACAAACTATGGGGGTATTGCTCAGCTTGAGCAACTGTTAGGTATCCGCTTGGTAAGCAGTGAGGAATTAGAACTCGTTACCCAAGGTGCATATGTCACATTGGCAGTTACAGATCAAAAGCGGGCTGCAGAACAATTCCGATCCGAGGGTTCCGTATCTCCCGATGGCATTATCATCTATCTGCCTTTCTTGCGGAATGCACAGACTGGTCTTGATCCGGAAATTGTTGACTTTTGTGGCCTAAGCATTTTTATTCCGCTGACAGACGCCTTTGCAGACCTATATACATCTCACGCTGTGTTGTCCAGCGCCTACCAACAGGATCTAACGCAGAAAAGAATCATGTCCAGCAAGGATGTCGAAATTGTCATGCTGCAAAACACGGTGCAGGATGGAGATGTTCTTAGTGCCTATGCTGCATGGGAGCAGGCAGGCATTGGATATCTGGTAGAAATGAAAACAAACTGGGGTGCAGAGACACTTCCCAGTGATATTCTTACACCCTATCTTGAAAATCTGGAGGGTTGAATATGAAACGCATGATACTCTTTCTTGTTCTCGTGTTTTTCCTAAGCGGATGTTCTCATGAGCTTCCAGATTACACGCTTAACACGGACCCTGCAGATAAAGTGGTCGATGAGACAACTCCATCTGCAGGTGAAACAAAACCATATAGAGAATATGCGACTTATCCCGTGAGCCAGCCTGCGGATCATATCGTCGATAATTATTACTACTATGCTAATTCTCAAATTGTTTCCTACTATGATGTGGAGATTCAGCGCAGAGTCGTTCTGTGCAGCCAGCCTAACTGCACCCATAGTGCAGAAGAATGCACCGCATTTCTGGGCAGAGCTCATCAGGTAAAATATCAGGTTGTCGGAGATATCGCATATGCATTGGTCAATGACAATCCTAACGGCGGAAAGGTGCAGATCATATCGCTGAATTTAGTATCTGGTGAACGTGAAATCCTATGGGATCTTACCCCAAAGGGAGAAAACACTTGCATGGAGAATATGGACTTCTCCATTGATAAGACCACTATGTTCATCAGTTTTTGTCAGTACGAACGTGTATTGGAAGATAATGTATACAGGGAAAAGAATAAGGCGAGCTATGCGTATGCATTGGATTTAACCACTGGAGAAAATGAACTGCTGTTCAAAAGCAAAATTCCCTATCATCCCGACTTTTCATTTACCGGGGATTCCCTTGTCCCGCAAGTTTGCACAGAAGAATTCTTGTTCATTTACGACATGGAAGATTTTGCGGAAATGCCCATTTCTGAAGAGGAATACTACAAGAAAAATCCTGCCGGAGACTACTGGGACTATGTGGGAGATTTTTGGCCGGATGGTGCATACTACTCCGTAAATCGCGAAACCGGTGTACGAACCCGGATATGTGAGGCTGCGGCAACATTTCAGGATCTGTACGGCCCTGTGCGTGAACGGAAATTATCCTTTACTAATGGCAACACTATCTACATTTACGATGGCCGGACGGGGCAGATTACCCAGTGTTTCGCTCAGGAAAATATGGGTATGCAAATTTATAAAGACGGAAGAATTGTCTATAATGTTGCTAAAACGGATGGCGGGTATGAATACTTTTGGTATGACCTAACCACCGGTGAGACACAACAATTCCAGAGTGGAATTGATCTCATGATTTTCTCTATCAGTGAAGAAACCGCAGACTACTTTATTGGTTACTATAAGGGAACTAACCGATATATTTCTAAGCAGGACTGGTATAACGAGAACTACGATGCTGCATTCTGAGGAGGTGCGGTATGGAGCTTACCTTTGACCGCTTATCAAAGAATTATGGAAATGTTCAGGCTTTGAGGGGTGTCAGTTTTACATTAACCCAGGGAGTCCACGGGCTTTTGGGACCTAACGGGGCAGGTAAAAGTACCATGATGAACATCCTGTCTGGCAATTTGGAACAGACTTCCGGTTGCATTACATACAATGGGCATGATATCAAGAAACTGGGGAACGAGTTCCGCAAGATGCTTGGCTATATGCCACAGCAGCAAGCACTATATCCTGGATTCACTGCCATACAGTTTCTTGGATATATGGCATCCCTTCGTGGCATGAGCAAAGCGGAAGCGGCAAAGGCAGTACCTAGAGTGCTGGAACAGGTAGACTTGACATCTGTTGCCGGAAGAAAGATCAAAACATTCTCGGGCGGCATGAAACAGCGGCTTCTCATCGCGCAGGCGATTCTTTCCGATCCTGATGTGTTGATTCTGGACGAGCCTACGGCTGGACTGGACCCCAAACAGCGAATCGCTATCCGCAACCTGATTGCATCTATCGCAGAGCGAAAAATCGTGATTATCTCCACCCACGTGGTTGCGGATGTAGCTTGCATCGCCAAGGAGATTCTGCTCTTGAAACAAGGGGAACTCATCTCTCAACTATCTCCCGCCGAGCTAATCCGGCAAATTGACGGAACTGTTTGGGAAGTGATAGTAAGCAAGGAGGAATTGCCTAGCTGGCAGTCCCGATATCCTGTTTCCAATATCGCCTATGACGAGGACGGGTTCTGTTTGCGGCTACTCTCGGATGCTGAAATTATAGGTGGGCATCCGGTAAAACCCAATCTGGAGGATGTGTATCTTAGCTATTTCGGGGAGTGATGGTATGATCAAATGTGAAATCAGCAAGCTCTTTCAACACTTGTCTACACGCATCATTCTCCTCGTTCTGTTTGCGGCAAATGTTTTTCTTGTGTGGAATCAGAAGCTTCCAGGCTCAACGCAATATTTCGACATAACTACAAGTCACATTTTGTCTCTCTACGCCGCTTTGCCGGAAGATGCCACTCGTGCGCTGAAAGCCCTGGAACAGCAGGATGAAGCTTTGCTTGACGCCATGATCCAGGAAAAGGATGCCGGAGTCCTTCTTACTTCGGATATCTATGCGGAGCTTAAACTGTTCTCCAATGTGATTGAACGGGTGGATCCGGTTGCGCATTACGATTCTATCCTGAATGAGATTGAGGAAAATGCAGAAACGCTCATTCTGACCGGGCGCTACGAACCGAATACTTTTGGATACCGGAATATCCTGAAATCCCGGGAACAATACCGTGGGCTTGCTGATGTGCAGCCCGCTATCCTGTACTCTGGTGCAGTAGAACTCCTGCCGGGCGGACGAATCACCGATTTAGTTTTAGTCCTGCTATGCCTTCTGGTTGGGCTGGAACTGATCAGCGCAGAGAAAATCAACGGCACCATGCAACTCATCAAGCCAACATTTCGGGGTGGCTATCGATTGATCACTGCTAAAATCGTAGCGGGCCTTTCCCTGGTGCTCGTGGGAACATTTCTGCTCTACTGTACGAATCTGGTCATTGGATTTCTTCGGTGCGGTTTGATTTCTTTGAATGCACCGATACAATCGGTGTTCGGATTCATTCGCAGCCCCTGGAGAATCAGCATTGCTATATATGTTCTGGGCTTCTTTTGCATGAAGTGCCTGTGGGCAGTATCTGTGACAGCCATCGTCTATCTGGCATGCAGCCTTGGCAAAAATATCCTGGAATGCTGTGGTATTTTTCTGATTTTGTGCGCTCCCTCCATTTTGGCACATAAGTCCGTGCTGAGCTTCTTGTCGACCGGCAACACGGCGAAACTGTTTTCAGAGTATCGAAATCTGAATCTGTTCCGTTGGCCTGTCAGCTCCTTTTTCGTCAGTATCCTGGTGATGCTTCTTGTGTTTATAGCGGGCTTTGGACTTGCCGCGGCGATTCATATTCGATCTTCCCCTATCGTCTCTGACCGCAAAAGTAAAACATGCAAAAAGATCGGCCGAATTTCTGTCAATCTTTTTTCTTATGAAGCGCGAAAGCTATTTTTGCTGAATGGTGCAGTCTGGGTATTAGTGGGTTTGCTGGCGGTACAGATTGTGACATATCTCAATTTTGATGCCTACATCAACCCACAGGAGCGGCTCTATATGCAGTATTCCGATAAGCTCGCTGGCCCAGCGGATCATGAGAAAGATGATTTTATTGCAGAAGAAGCCGCAAGATTCGCAGATCTATATACGCAAATGGATGAGTATTTCAGGGCTTTCTCAAGTGACCAAATCAATCAGGAAGCTTATGAAGCATTATGTTCCGGAATCCAACGGCAACTGGAAGGGGAAGAAGCCTTTCTACGCGCAAAGGATCAATACGAGCAGATAAAAATGCTGGGGTATGATTATGTATGCCAGACCGGTTACGAGCGCCTGCTTGGTGCCAAAGGACAACGGGATGCAATTCTCCTTTCTATCAAGCTGATAATCGTACTGATTCTCGGCCTTGCATCTATACATTCAATCGAAAACGAGTCCAATATGGTATTGCTATTGAATTCGGTGCCAGGTAATCGAAAAAGTTTAAGAATGAAATCCATCATTGTATTTGTGTACGCCGTTGCGGCAGCAATGATAACCTTTGTCCCTCATATAATAACGATCATCAAGGCATATGGATTACCCGGAATGTTAGCATATGGAAAAAGTGTACCGCCATTAAAGGTGGGAACCCCAACCGTCCTAAGCGGACTATGTATTTATGCTGCAGTCATTCTTGGTTTGGCAATTCTCGCCGCTTATGTGATTTCGGCTATTTCCAAAAAAACAGGGAATATTGTCAGTACAATCATCGTATCTGCTGTTCTGTTATTAATTCCTGCCAGTCTTTTAATTGTGGTATAGTTTGGGGCATTTGCGATCATCCACAGTGTTATAGCAAAAATAGCGTATAGCAAGAAAGAACCAGTCAAGGAGATTCCTCGACTGGTTCTTTCTATTTGGTTGATATTTTGGCTCTGCTCGATTTTTGTTAGCCTGAGATGTACAGTGGATTCGTTCGTTTTCGGCCCGTTTTCGCTTGAATTGTGATTAAATATCACAAATTGCTATATATGGGAACAATGCATTTCAAAACCAAGCCATTCTTGCTAAACAATTAAGCGCGCGGCCAACGTTGCTGCTCATCTCATGGGATATTGATTATAAGGGATCTATTCTGGTAGTCTATTGAGGGGCGAAAGGACGTTGCTTGCGCTTTGCAAGCAACGTCCTTTCATACATATCAAGCGCTTTTCTGGGCGATTGTCGTAAGTTTATCGTAAATGCACCGATTTGCTCTCGAAAAACCCAGTGATTCCAATGCTTTGCGGGGTTGGATTAATACATACCGCCCATGCCCATATCGGGAGCGGCAGCCATGGGAGCGGGAGGCTCGGGTTTGTCGGCCACCAGAGACTCGGTGGTCAGCACCATGCCGGAAACGGAAGCGGCGTTTTCCAGAGCGCTGCGGGTCACCTTGGCGGGATCCACAATGCCGGCAGCGATCATGTCGCAGTACTCTTCCTTGTAGGCGTCGAAGCCGTAGCCGGCCACGCCGCTGCTGCGGACCTTCTCCAGCACCACGCTGCCGTCAATGCCGGCGTTGGCGGCGATCTGACGGATGGGCTCCTCCAGAGCCTTGGCCACGATCTTCACGCCGGTCTTCTCATCGCCCTCCACAGTATCCAGCAGAGCTGCCACAGCGGGGATGGTGTTGACATAGATAGTGCCGCCGCCTGCCACGATGCCTTCTTCCACGGCAGCCTTGGTGGCATTCAGGGCGTCTTCGATGCGCAGCTTCTTTTCCTTCATCTCAGTCTCGGTAGCAGCACCCACCTTGATGACAGCCACGCCACCGGCCATCTTAGCCAGACGCTCCTGCAGCTTTTCCTTGTCATATTGGCTGGTGGTCACCCCGATCTGAGCACGGATCTGTGCCACACGGGCGCGGATGGCGTTGGGATCGCCGGCGCCGTCAACGATGATGGTGTTCTCCTTGGTCACCTTCACCTGACGGGCATGACCAAGCATGGCCACGTTGGCGTCCTTCAGCGTCAGGCCGATCTCCTCGCTGATCACCTGGCCGCCGGTCAGAATGGCGATATCCTGCAGCATCTCCTTGCGGCGGTCACCAAAGCCGGGAGCCTTCACGCACACCACGTTCAGGGTGCCGCGCAGGCGGTTGACGATCAGGGTGCTCAGAGCCTCGCCCTCCACGTCCTCGGCAATGATGAACAGCTTCTTGCCGGCCTGTACCAGCTGCTCCAGCAGGGGCAGGATGTCGGAGATGACGGAGATCTTCTTATCGGTGATGAGAATGTAGGCGTCGTCGATGACAGCTTCCATCTTCTCGGTATCGGTGACCATATAGGGGGTGATGTAACCGCGGTCAAACATCATACCCTCAACCACCTCGCTGTAGGTTTCGGCGGTCTTGGACTCTTCAATGGTGATCACACCGTCAGCGGAGACCTTCTCCATGGCCTCGGCGATCAGCTGACCGATGGTCTCGTCGCCGGAGGACACAGTGGCTACGCGGGCGATGTCGGCGGTGCCGTTGACTTTCTGGCTCTGGGCGCGGATAGCGGATACGGCGGCCTCAACGGCCTTGGCCATACCCTTCTTCATGACGATAGGGTTGGCACCGGCGGCCAGGTTCTTCAGACCTTCGCGGATCATAGCCTGAGCCAGCAGGGTAGCGGTGGTGGTGCCGTCACCGGCCACATCGTTGGTCTTGGTGGACACTTCACGTACCAGCTGAGCGCCCATGTTCTCGAAGGGATGGTCCAGCTCGATCTCCTTGGCGATGGACACACCGTCGTTGGTGATCAGGGGCGTGCCGAACTTCTTATCCAGCACCACGTTGCGGCCCTTGGGACCCAGCGTAACTTTTACGGTATCGGCCAGCTGATTGACGCCGGCTTCCAGAGCTTTGCGGGCCTCATCGCCGCGCTTGATGATCTTAGACATAATAATTTACCTCCAGTAGGACAAAAGACTTATTCCACGATGGCCAGAATATCGCTCTGGCGCACAACAATGTATTCCACGTCTTCCAGCGTCACCTTGCTGCCGGCAAACTTGTCGATGATGACCTTGTCGCCAACCTTCACAGCCATGGTCACGTTATTGCCGTCCACCATGCCGCCGGGGCCAACGTTGATGACTTCAGCGATAGAGGGCTTCTCCTTGGCAGCGCCGGTCAGGATAATGCCGCCCTTGGTGGTCTCTTCCACCTCGACCATCTTCAGCACAACGCGGTCGGCCAGGGGAGTCAGTTTCATAATGGGTTCCTCCTTGATAATATATCGTATATTTTGAAAAACATAGTCAGCGTTAGCACTCCGTTTGTGCGAGTGCTAACGCTGACTATCATACCACAATGTGATTTTTTTGCAAGGGGAAAAAGGGCAAAAAGGGAAAAGTTCACAAATCGGCTAAAAATTCACCGTGCTGTGCGGTTGCAGTTGCATCCTACGGGACCAAAGAAGTTCAGCCGCTTGTCGGAAAGGCGGATCGTCACATCGGAGGAAACTACACATTCGCCGTCCAGACACGTGACGATGTCCTCCTGCTCCGAGCGGATACGCACCACCTTGGGGGTATAACCGTGGGCCACATGAGGAACCTTCTTGTACTCGCCCTTGGAATAAAGTCCCACAAACTTCAAAAACTGCAGCTTGCTGATCTTATCCACCACCATCACGTTCATGATGCCGTCGTCCATGCGCGCCTCCGGCATGGGCATGAAGCCGCCGCCGTAATAGCGGCCGTTGCACACCGATACCACGGCATAGTCACCCTCGGCCTCTTCGCCGTCGAGTTCAATGGTCCAGTGGCTGGTGAGTTTGCCAAACACAAAGTTGGCGATCAGCGACACAATGTAGCTGCTTTTGCCGTCCAGGAAAGGTGTTTCGCTGAATTTATGTACATCCCGTCCGATGCGGGCGTCAATGCCGGAACAGGCGATGGTCAGCGCTGCGCGGCCGCCTACATCAATTACGTCCAGCGGGAACTGCGGGCCGTCCCACAGGTTTTCAACGTCGGCAAACTTGGCGGCATCCTCGCCGAAGTTGCGCAGGAAGTCATTGCCTGTGCCCACGGGGATGCAAGTCATGGCGGCGTTGTCGAAGCCCAGAATACCGTTGGCCACTTCGTTGATGGTGCCATCGCCGCCGCAGGCGTAGAACCGCAGATCCTCGCCGGACTGGCACAGATTGCGGGCGATTTCCGTGGCGTGACCCTGCTTGCGGGTCAGGATGCACTGCACGTCCAGTCCGTGCTTGTCACGCAGGATGTCGGCCATGTCGTAAATACGCTGGCGGCTGTCGGTTTTGCCGGCGTGGGGATTGATGATAAAAATATGTTTCATAGGGATGTCCCTCCGCTTTCGGAAGAAAGATTACACATTACCGTACATGAACAGATCGCACTTGATCATGCCGTTGTAGAGCTTGCGCTTCTTGTCGGCGGTGCGGCCGAAGGTGCGCTCAAATTCTGTGTGGCTGCTGAGTACCAGCGTGCGCCACTTGGGAGGCAGATCCTGCCACACCTTACCCAGCTGGCGGTACAGCTCCTCGGCTTCCTGCTTTTCCAGCAGGCGCTCGCCGTAGGGGGGATTGGTTACCAGCTGGCCGTATTCGCTCTGGCGGCGGAAGTTGCGCATATCGGCCACTTCAAAACGAACGATGTCATCCACACCGGCCTTGCGGGCGTTGTCCCGTGCGATAGCCACAGCCTTGGGATTCAAATCGCCGCCCCAGATATCGTAAGTGCCGTGGAATTCTTTATCCATGGCCTCGTCTGCAGCGTCCAGCCAGATGTTGGCCGCCAGGAAGCCCCATTTCTGGGCGTCAAAGCTGCGATCGAGACCCGGCGCGCGGTTCTTTGCAATCAGTGCAGCCTCAATGGGAATCGTGCCGCTGCCGCAGAAGGGATCGCAGAAGGGATCGCGGCCGCGGTAACGGGACAGCAGAACCATAGCTGCCGCCAGTGTCTCACGCAGAGGAGCTTCCACGCCTACGGCGCGATAGCCGCGCTTATAAAGACCCTCACCGCTGGTGTCCAGACAGATGGCCGCCTGATCTTTGAACAGGGAGAAGCGCACCTGATACTTCACGCCTGTTTCGGGGAACTGCTCCATGCCGTAGTGGGCCTTCATGCGCTCTACCATGGCCTTCTTAATGATGCTCTGGCAGGCGCTGACGGCGTGCAGCTGAGAGGAGATGGAGTAACCCTTCACGGGGAAAGCGGCATCCCGGGGCAGATAGTCTTCCCACGCAATGGCGCGGGTACCCTGAAACAGTTCTTCAAAGCTGCGGGCGGGGAACTCGCCGAGTACCAGCAGTACGCGGGCGCCGCAGCGCAGGTTAATGTTCAGTCTTGCGGCGTCTGCTTCGGTGCCGCGGCACAGTACGCGGCCGTTTTCCACCTGCACGTCCTGCAGACCCAGACGCTTGATTTCGTCGCCCACCAGTTTTTCCAGACCCAGCAGACAGGGGATCAAATATTTAGCCATGAGAGGACCTCACTTTTCTTGATTACTTATCTATCCTATCATATACGACCTTCGACCAAAGTGCAAGAAAGCTTGGTGAAAATCCGAGTAGGTTTTACGGATTCTTAACATTTGGCCCCGCAAAAAAACAGTAGCGTGGGGATAAGAGATGCTGTATAATAAAAAATAAGGAATGCAACTTCAAGTTGCGGCAAAATATGGGGAAAAACAGAAGATGCAAATTGAAGTTGGTGGAAAAACTTCGTGTTTGCTGTTATCATCAAACCAACAGGAGAGGAGGGAGAGGCATGTCGTTTGCAGAACGCTTGCAGGCAGTCCGCCGTGACAACGGGTTGACCCAGGAACAGTTTGCCGAAGAACTGGCAGTTTCGCGCCAGGCGGTGTCCAAGTGGGAATCGGGCCGCGGCTATCCGGAGATTGAGAAGGTTCTCTATATCTGTAACCGCTACGCTGTTACGCCCAACGAACTGTTCAGCGAAGAAGTACCCCATGCTGTGCCGCAGGAGATGCCGCCACAGGAGGCGGATCCCGTGCAGGCACCCAGCAGAACCCTGAAAAAGGCGGCGGATGACTTCGTCTCCAATCTCTCTCCCCGGAACAAATGGCTGGCGCTGGCTGTAGTGGCCGGTACGATGCTCTTGTCGCTGTTGATCGGCGCGTTTTTGAAAGGAGGAAGTTCTGATATGATCCCCCTGATTTGGATTGGCGTGATGGTGCTCTTCGGCGTGCTGGAGGCACTCACCGTGGGCTTGACATCCATCTGGTTTGTGGTGGGCGGCATCGGCGGTTTGGTGGTCTCTATGTTGAATGGCCCCATCTGGCTGCAATTGCTGGTGTTCTTCCTGATGTCCATCGGCTGCATGATCGCCGCACGGCCTCTGGTGGTCAAATACATCAATAAGGCCGCGGTGGCCACCAATGCTGACCGCGTGCTGGGAGCAAAGGCCCGCGTCACCGAGGCCATCGACAATACGGTGCCGGTAGGCGCTGTGTATGTGGACGGCAAAACCTGGTCGGCTCGCAGCGAAACGGGCGAGAACATCCCCGTAGGCACCATGGTGCGTGTTGTGCGCATGGAGGGTGTGCGATTGTTCGTGGAAGAATGGAAAGAAGAAGCATAAATTACACATATACATTATTTTAAGGAGGTACTCGTTATGCCCGGACCCGCATTCATTATCATTGCTGTTGTTGTCATTTTGCTGTTGTTCGTTGTAATCAGTAACATTTACGTGGTGCAGCAGTCCAAGGCCTATGTGGTGGAACGTCTGGGTGCGTTCTACGCTGTCATGGGCGTGGGCATCCATGTGAAGCTCCCCTTTGTGGATCGCATTGTCAAGAAGGTGTCCTTGAAAGAGCAGGTGGCGGACTTTGATCCCCAGCCCGTCATCACCAAGGATAATGTCACCATGCAGATCGACACCGTGATCTATTTCCAGATCACCGACCCCAAGCTGTATACCTACGGCGTGGAGTATCCCATGAACGCCATCGAGAACCTCACCGCAACTACCCTGCGTAATATCATCGGCGATATGGAACTGGACGAGAGCCTGACCAGCCGCGATATCATCAACGCCAAAATGCGCGCCATTCTGGACGAAGCCACCGATCCCTGGGGCATCAAGGTCAACCGCGTGGAGCTGAAGAACATTCTGCCTCCCCGTGAGATCCAGAACGCCATGGAAAAGCAGATGAAGGCTGAGCGTGAGCGCCGTGAGTCCATCCTGCAGGCCGAAGGCCAGAAGGCCAGCCAGATTCTGGTGGCCGAAGGTGAGCAGCAGTCCGCTATCCTCCGCGCCGATGCAGCCAAGCAGGCTCGTATCATGGCTGCCGAGGCTGAGGCCACTGCCATCCTGAAGGTACAGCAGGCACTGGCCGACTCCATGAAGCTGTTGAATGAGGCTGCGCCCAATGATCAGGTCATCAAGCTCAAGGCTCTGGAGGCTATGCAGAAGATGGCTGACGGCAAGGCCACCAAGATCATCATCCCCAGCGAGATTCAGGGCTTGGCAGGTCTGGCCACCAGCGCCAAGGCCTTCCTGGAGAACGACAAGGCGGCTGAATAAATGAAAAAGAAAAGGGCAGGCGGCAGCCTGCCCTTTTGTAAAAGGAGAAAAGAATGGCAAAAGAAAAGCGATTTGAAAAAGTACACAGTGACGGTGCCATGAGCGGCTGTGAGATCTGGGTGGATACCTATACCGGTGTGCAGTATTTCTTCCGCCAGAGCGGCTACGCCGGCGGCATGACGGTGCTGGTGGATGCCGAGGGGAAACCTCTGCTGTACCGCCGTACGCCCAATGCGCCGGAATACTGAGAGGAGGAAGAGCGATGGACAATGTGACAAAATACGAGAAGAATCTGGAAGGTTTGAGCAGCGCCGATCTGCGCGCCGTGACCCAGTCCGAGATGCGCGGTGAAGAGGTGCGGCAAGCGGCCCGGAATATCCTGGACCGGCGGGAGGCCGCTATTGCCGAAAAAGGCTTTGTAGTGACCACCACGCCTTCGGTAGAGGGTAAGGCCATCACCGCCTACAAGGGTGTGGTGTTTGGTGAAGTGGTGGCCGGCGTGGGCTGGATCAAAGACTACGGCGCCGCCATTCGGGACACCTTCGGCGGCCGCTCCGAGGGCTATGAAGGCGAACTGATCGCTGCCCGGGAAAGTGCCATCGAGGAGATGGTGCAGCGGGCCATTGCCCGGGGTGCCAACGCCGTGGTAGGCGTGAAGGTGGACTATGAGACTGTCGGCCAGTACGGTACCATGCTGATGGTCATTGCCAGCGGCACGGCGGTGGTCGTGGAATAAGAGAAAATAAAAAATCCCGGCAAATTGCCGGGATTTTTTGCGCTCTTTTTGCAAAATGTTGCAGCTTATTTCAGCACGTTCTTCAGTGTGCCGATGCCTTCCACGGTGACTTCCACTACGTCGCCGCTCTTGAGCCACTGCTTCTGATCTTCCGGATAACCCATCATCACACCGCTGGGAGTGCCGGTGAAGATCACATCGCCGGCCTTCAGGGGGATGCGGGGCATCAGGTAGTCCACGATCTGCTGGGCGTTGAAGATCAGGTCATCGGTGCGGGAGTTCTGGCGCAGCTCGCCGTTGACGCGGCACTGGATGCCAAGACCGCCTTCCGGCAGGCTCTCGTAGTCCACGGCATAGGGACCCATGGGGCCGAAGCCGTCGTAGCTCTTGCCGCACAGCCACTGGGTGGTGGCTTTCTGCCATTCGCGGATGGACAGGTCGTTGCCGCAGGTGGCGGCGAAGATCTTACCGTTCTGACCCATAATCAGTACCAGCTCGGCCTCGTAGTCGATCTGGATGCCGCAAGGCAGGGCGATCTCCTCGTTGTGGGCGGCCAGCGCGTTGGGAAGTTTGCAGAAAATGGTGGGAACTTCCGGCAAGGCCATGCCGCATTCGATGGCATGGGCGCGGTAGTTGAGACCCACGCACAAAATCTTTTCCATGCCGGTGACGGCAGGAGCGAAGGTCAGTTCCTCTTCCTTCAGCATCGGGCCGGTGAGGCCGGTGAGGGGGGTGATGTCACCGCTGACACACAGCTCCAGCATGGTCTTGGGGCAGCCCTCGTTGGCGCCTACATCAATGATGCCCTTGTCCGTTACCAGACCCAGCGCAGGTTCGTTATCCTTGTAAAACTGCAGAAACTTCATATCCAATACCCTCTCTGTGTTAATTTTTTGGGTGAAATATTTAGATCTTGGTGATCATGGGGATGATCATGGGGCTGCGGCGGGTCTGCTTGAAGAGGTAGCTGCTGATGGCGTTGCGGACGGTACGGCAGATCTCACCGTCGTCCTTGCGTTTGCGGCTGCTCATGGCTTCCACCGTGTCGTAGGCCAGATTCCGCAGCTCCTGCAGCAGTTCTTCCGACTCCTTGACATAAACAAAACCGCGGGTCACGATGTCCGGCTCGCACAGCAGGCGGTTATCGTGGGAGGAGATGGGCAGGACCACCACCACCATGCCGTCTTCGGCCAGGAGCTTACGGTCATTGAGCACCACGCTGCCCACTTCGCCGGCGCTGCCGCCGTCCACATACACCTCGCCGGCAGGGACGGAGGTTTCGCACTTCATAGTTTTGGCAGTCAGCTCGATGACGCTGCCGTTATTGGCGATGGCCACACGGTTGGCCGGGACACCCATCTGCTGGGCCAGTCGGCCGTGGATCTGCAGCATGCGCTGCTCGCCGTGGAGGGGGATAAAGAAACGGGGACGCACCAGAGCGTGGATGATCTTCAGTTCTTCCTGGCAGGCGTGGCCGGAGACATGGAGCATGTCAGCCTTGTTATACACCACATCGGCGCCTTTGCGGAACAGCTCGTTGATAACGCGGCCCACGGTGACCTCGTTGCCGGGGATGGCACTGGCGGAGATAATGACTTTATCACCGGCGCCGATATCCACCTGCTTATGGGTGGAGAAGGCCATGCGGTACAGGGCGCTCATCTCCTCGCCCTGAGAGCCGGTGGTGACGATGACCTGCTGATTGAGGGGTAGGTTCTTGATGCGGTTCATATCAACCAATGTGTTCTTGGGTACCTTCATGTAGCCCAGCTCGGTGGAGACCTTCATGATGTTCTCCATGCTGCGGCCGGTAACAGCCACCTTGCGGCCGCAGGCGGCGGCGGCGTCCAGCACCTGCTGGATGCGGTGGACATTGCTGGCAAAGGTGGTGACGATGATACGCTTGTCACAGCCGGTGAACTGGCGCATAAAGGTCTGACCCACGGCGCTTTCACTGGCGGTATAGCCGGCGCGCTCCACGTTGGTGGAGTCAGCCAGCAGAGCCAGCACACCGTTTTTGCCCAGCTCGCCCAGACGGGCCAGATCGATGACCTCGCCATCGATGGGGGTAGAGTCAATCTTAAAGTCGCCGGTGTGGACGATGGTGCCCATCTTGGTGTGGATGGCAAAGGCCACGGAGTCGGCGATGGAGTGGTTGACGTGGATAAATTCCACCTGGAATTTACCGGCCTTCACGGTCTGGCCGGCTTCCACGGTGATGAGCTTGGTAGAGTTGACCAGTCCGTGCTCGGTAAGCTTAAGCTTGATGAGACCGGCGGTCAGACGGGTGCAGTAGATGGGCATATTAACCTGCTTGAGGATATAGGGAATGGCACCAATATGATCCTCGTGGCCGTGGGTGATAAAGAGGCCGCGCAGACGGTTTTTGTTCTTGATGAGATAGGATACGTCGGGGATGACGCAGTCGATGCCGTACATATCCTCCTCGGGGAAGGCCATGCCGCAGTCCACCACAATGATCTCGCCGCCATATTCGTACACGGTCATATTCTTGCCGATCTCATTGAGACCGCCAAGAGGGATAATTTTCAGTTTTTCAGCCATAAGACAAGTATTCTCCTTTATTCGAGTGAAAGATAAGTCACAGCCGGCGGGGAAATCATGCAAAAATGCATAGCAAAACAAAGGCGTCCCATGTCCGCTGGCCCTGTATCGCCGAAGGACAGAGGGGGATACGCCCGCCTGCTGTGTATGTAGTTGTGTGGGCCGCAGCCCGTTTATCAAAGCCCGACAGTCTGCTCCATCGGGAAACACACAATCAAAGGCGGAACCATGACGGATATCCGCGATTTTCAAAAAGTATAGCATGGATTTTTTCTTTTGTACAGTATTTTTCGTCGAATGCCGGAATTAGCCGACAGTTGGGCAGGAAAAAGGGGCAATTTTCCTTGTAGAAAACAAAATGACGTGGTATAATGAATCATTAAACTGGCTGATTATGTGTATTTAACGGCGCCGGCCGAGCCATATCTCCAACAACAGGAGGGAAAGAGATGAACAGAAAGATTTCCCGGATCCTCAAAACTAATATTGCTCTGTATTCACTGTGCCTGATCGCCTTCGTGGCGGCGGCGATACCCGTTTCGCCGGCACTGGCGGCAGCAGAGGCTGCGGCGGTGGTGCTGATTTTCCTGCTGAGCCGACGCAACAGTGTGTCGGCTCAGCAGAGCGTGAAGCAGTACATGGAACGCTATACCGGCGGCATGGATTCTGCCCGCGCCAGCAATATGCTCTATGCCCCTGTGGGTATGGTGGTGTTTGACGTGGACACCAACACAATTCTTTGGGGCAACGATCAGTTTATGCAGATGTCGGGCAGAAAAGAGGATCTCTTTGATGCGCAGATTGACGATGTGATCGTAGACTTTCGGACCCATTGGCTGGTGGAGGGCAAGAGAGAATGCCCTGAGCTGATCGAGTGGGATGGCCGGCGGTATCGTGTCTACGGCAATATCAGCCGCGCCGACGAGATGGCCGGTGTACAGGGCGCTTTGGCGACCACCTATTGGATGGACGTGACAGAGACGGAGGAGCTGCGCACCAGACTGGAAGAGACGCGCCCTGTGGCCGCCATTTTGATGGTGGACAATTACGAAGAACTGATGAAAGCCAGCCCCGAGAGCAAGCGCAGCGCTGTGCGCGCGGCTGTGGAAGAGAAGATTGGACAGTGGTCGGCTGAATCGGGCGGTATGCTGCTGGGTTATGACCGCGACCGCTATCTGTTCCTCTTTGAGGAGAAGCATTTTTCCGGCTATATAGAGCGCCGATTTGATCTGCTTGATCAGGTGCGCGAAGTGGTGGCCGGTGACGGTGTGGCGGCAACGTTGTCCATTGGTGTGGGCCGCGATGCCGACAGCTATGAATCGCTGTTTAAAAACGCTGCGCTGGCGCTGGAGATGGCACTCTCCCGCGGCGGGGATCAGGCGGTGGTGAAAGATCGCAGCAACTTTGATTTCTACGGCGGCAGATCTAAGATCACCGAAAAGCGCACCAAGGTCAAGTCCCGCGTGATGGCCAATGCGCTGGGTGACCTGATGGACGAGGTGGAAGGCGTTTATGTGATGGGTCACAAATATGCCGACATGGACTGTCTGGGTGCGGCGGTCGGCATTTGCGCCATTGCCCGCAAGCGGAACAAGAGGGCGCAGATCGTGATCGATCTGGAAAACAACGCTGTACATCCCATGATCAAGAAACTGCAGAGCCTGCCGGAATACAGCGGTATGTTTGTCTCCGGCACCGAGGCGTTTCTGCGGGTGCAGCCGGATACGCTGCTGGTGGTGGTGGATACCAACCGGCCCGGCAGCGTGGAATCCGAGCAACTGCTGGATGCCTGCAACCGGGTGGCGGTCATCGATCATCACCGGCGCGGCAGCAGCTATATCGACAAGATGGCGCTGAATTACCACGAGGCGTATGCCTCTTCCGCTTGCGAACTGGTGACGGAACTGCTGCAGTATCTGATTGAGCCGGCGGATCTGCTGCGCGCCGAGGCGGAAGCACTGCTGGCAGGTATCGTGCTGGATACCAAGAACTTTACCAACCGTGCCGGCAGCCGCACCTTTGAGGCGGCGGCCTACCTGCGTCGCTGCGGCGCAGATACGGCAGATGTGCAGCGGATGTTCCAGAGCGATCTGGAGGACATGATTTGCCGCTACGACATCCTGCGCCGGGCGGAGCTGTACCGTGAAAACCTGGCGATCGTGGCGCTGGATGAGGAGTGCGACCGCGTGACGGCGGCCAAGGCATCCGACGAACTGCTGACCATCAAGGGCGTGCAGGCCTCTTTCGTTCTCTATCCCAAGGGTGACGGCGTGTATATTTCTGCCCGATCTCTGGGTGAGGTAAACGTGCAGGTTATTGTGGAAGAGCTGGGCGGAGGAGGAAATTCCACCACGGCCGGCGGTATACTGGCTTATACCACGGCGGCGGAGGCGAAGGAAAAGCTGCTGTCTGCCATTGACGAATACTATGAAAACTGATACCGGAGGATAACGATATGAAAGTGATTCTGCAAAAAGATGTGAAGGGCAAGGGAAAGAAGGGCCAGATGATCGATGTGGCCGAGGGCTACGCCCGCAACTTCCTGCTGCCTCAGAAATTGGCCATTATTGCAACAACTGATGCGATGAATACCATGAACCTGCAGGCCAAGGCTAAGGCCAAGGCAGATGCCGAGGCCAAGGCAGCGGCGCAGGCCATTGCCGAGAAGCTTAAGAGCTGCCAGGTGAAGATCGCCGCCAAGGGCGGCAACGGCGGCAAGCTGTTTGGCGCTGTGACCGGCAAGGAAATCGCCGCGGCACTGAAGGAGCAGCATGCCATGGAGGTGGACAGCAAGAAGTTGGTTCTGGCTGAGCCCATTAAGTCCTTTGGCAGCTATGAGGTCAAAGCCAAGCTGGGCTACGAGATCAGCGGCACCGTATACGTGCTGGTGGTGGAGGAGAAATAACACCCCAACCACAAGCGGAAGGAGGAACAAATCATGGATGAACTGCTGACTCGTCAGATGCCCCATTCGCCGGAGGCGGAGCAGGCGGTGCTGGGCTCCATGCTGATTGATGCCGAATGCATCAAGGACGTGATGGATCAGCTGCAGCCGGAAGACTTCTACCTGCGGCAGAATCGGGAGATCTTTGAGATCATCTATTCCATGTTTATCTACTCCAAGCCCATCGACGGCGTTACTGTTGCCGGTGAGATGGAGAGAAACGGCTTATATAATGACAACACGCGGCCCTATTTGCTGCAGCTGATGGAGGTAACACCTACTTCCGCCAACGTGCTGGAGTATGTCCGCATTGTGCGCGAGAAGGCGCTGATGCGCTCGGTGGCGGTGGCGGCATCTGAGATCACCGCTATGGTGCAGGACGGAAACGGCGCTGCCGGCGATATGCTGGAGTCGGCAGAGCAGAAGGTATATGCCATCCGCCGCGGACGCAACGCCCAGAACATGGTGACCATCAACGTGGTGTTGCAGGAAGTGATGGAGCGGCTGGCGGAATTGACGGCGGCAGGCGGCAGCACACTGCCGGGCCTGACCACCGGCCTGAGCGCCATTGACGGCAAGATCAACGGTTTGAATAAGTCAGACCTTTTGTTGCTGGCCGCCCGACCCGGTATGGGTAAGACCAGTTTGGCACTGAACATTGCCCTCAACGCCGCCAAGGCATCGGGTAAGACAGTGGCCATCTTTTCGCTGGAAATGTCCCGCGATCAGCTGGTGACCCGCTTGATTGCCAGCGAGGGTCTGGTGGAGAATACCCGCCTTGTGACGGGAAATCTGCGAGAGAGTGACTGGCAGAAGATCGCCGAGGCGGCATCGTCTCTCAGTCGGATGGATATCCGCATCGACGACAACCCGCTGCTGACGGTGGCGGACATGAACGCCAAGTGCCGACGGCTGGACAATCTGGGACTGGTGGTCATCGACTACCTGCAGCTGATGACATCTGCCGGCGGCAAGGGCTACAGCGGTGAAAACCGCCAGCAGGCAGTGTCGGATATCTCCCGTATGCTCAAGATCATGGCAAAGGAACTGCAGGTGCCGGTTTTGTGCCTGAGCCAGCTGAGCCGTGCCAACGAAAAGCGCGAGGATAAGCGGCCCATGCTGTCCGACCTGCGTGAGTCGGGCTCTATTGAGCAGGATGCCGACATCGTCATGTTTATCTATCGTGACGACTACTACAACGAAGACAGTGAAAAGCGCAACATTGCCGAGTGCATCGTGGCTAAGAACCGTCACGGTGAGACCGGCAAGGTGGAGCTGCGCTGGATGCCCGACTACACCACCTTTGGTACGTTGGAGCATCGCTATAGCGACGAGGAATAAGACGGCAAGGAGCGCCCCATGGATCTGACGGCGTGGATGGAACAATGGAATATGCTTCCGCCGCCCGGCAGCTGCGTTTTGTGCGCTGTGTCCGGTGGGCGGGACAGCGTGTGCTTGCTGCATTACCTGCACAGCATTTCCGGGAACTATGGGTTTTCGGTGGCGGCGGGACACTACAACCACCATATGCGACCCACTGCGCAGCGGGACGAAGACTTTGTCCGTGACCTGTGCCGGGAGCTGCAGGTGCCGTTTTACACGGCGGGGTGTGATGTGGTGGCTGCAGCCAGCGAGAACGGCTGCGGCGTGGAAGAAATGGGGCGGCATTTACGCTATGCATTTCTTGAACATCTGGCAGATCAGCTGGGCGCGGTGTACATCGCTACGGCGCACCACATGGCAGACCAGGCAGAGACGGTGCTTTTGAACTTGCTGCGGGGAACCGGCCCGGAGGGGCTAGGGGGTATCCCGCCGGTGAGAGGGCGGCTGATCCGTCCGCTTTTGAATACGCCGAGGGAAGAGATCGAGGCATATCTGGCAGAGCACAAGCTGGGCCATGTGGAAGATGAGACCAACGAGAGTATGGCCTTTGCCCGCAATCGGCTGCGGCGGCGGATCCTGCCGGAGTTGGAAACGATCAACAGTGCGCTGCGGCAGAATATTGCCCGCACGGCTGCCATTGTGCGGCGAGAGGACGATTATCTCGATGAGCTTGCGGCAAGCCACTTGCCGCAAGAGGGGCTGTGGGTGTCCTGCCGGCAGTTGCTGGAGGCACCGGAAGTGCTGAGGCCGCGGATGATCCGGATTCTGGCTGAGCGGCTGAAAACGGGAAAGAAAGACTGGACTGCCGGACACATAGAAAAGATCCTGGCGCTGGCCGGATCGGGGCGCAACGGTATGCTGTCGCTGCCCGGTGCGGTGGCGATTTGCCGGGGCGGCATGTTGGGACTGGACACTGCCGCCGGTGCGGCGGAAGGAGCGACCGCTTTGGCGGAAGGCTGCTGGCGCTGGAACGGATGGACCGTGCACGTATCTGCGATGGATACATTCCAACCGCAGCAGGATGGCGCGCTGTACTTGGCGCAAACCGCGGCGGAAACGCCGGAGGTGGATGTGTGGCGCAGCGGTGATGGCTTGGAATTGCCCGGCAGCCGCGGAAAGCGCAGCGTCAAACGACTTTTAACAGAGCGTGGCGTGCCGCCGGAGGAGCGGCAGCATATTCCGTGCATTCGTCTGGGTGGAACGGTCGTGGCGGTGCATGGATTGGGAACGGATATACATTACCTGCCGCAGGAGAACGGCAGATGCATAAAAATAAACTTTGATAAAGAGAATGTATAGGAGGATCTGATGATGAAGAGCAACATGGAACAGGATATTCTGAAGGTATTGTACACCGAAGAGGAGATCAAGCAACGCGTGACGGAGATGGGCGAGGAGCTGTATGAGCGTTTTGCGGACAAGGATCCTCTGTTTGTGGGCGTGCTGAACGGCTGCTTTATCTTTATGGCAGACCTGGTTCGTGCCACCCAGATAAAGAGCCAGCTGGAATTCATCGCGGTATCTTCCTATAAAAACGGCACCAAGAGTTCCGGTGTGGTGCAGATCACCCGTGACCTGCAGTGCGACATCACCGATCGCCATCTGGTCGTGGTGGAGGACATTCTGGATTCCGGCAACACGCTGGCTTATCTGAAGGAGTACCTGCTCAATCGCGGTGCAGCCTCTGTGAGCATTGTGACGCTGCTGGATAAGCCTTCCCGCCGCCAGAAGGCTATTTATGCTGATATTGCGGGTTTCGAAGTGCCCGATGAGTTTGTGGTAGGCTATGGCCTGGATTATGCCCAGCGCTATCGCAACGTGCCTTACATCGGCGTGCTGAAGCCGGAGGTATACAGCAACTAAGTCCAAGGGAAAGGAAGTTGACTTCTGTGGGCAGAAAAAGATATCGGGGCAAGCGCGTCATGAAAAGAAAGGGCGGATTTTGGAGCGACTACGGCTATCTGCTTGTGACGGTGGTGACAGTCTTTGTCCTGTTCCGCGTTGTTCTTCAGTTGGCGTGGGTCCCGTCCGGTTCAATGGAACAGACAATCCCCACCGAATCGCTGCTGGTATCGCTGCGCCTGCCTTACCTGGTGTCGGATCCGGAGCCGGAGCGAGGCGATGTGGTCACCTTCTGGAGCGATGAGCTGGGGAAATTGCTGGTTAAGCGCGTTGTCGGACTGCCGGGGGACGAGATTTTCTTCTCCGGGGGCTACGTCTATGTCAACCGGGAAAAACTGCCGGAGCTTTACCTGACGCAGCAGGGCCAGACCCGTGGGCAGAACAACGAGGTGTTCTGCGTGCCGGAAGGGTGCTATTTCATGATGGGCGATAACCGCACCGGCTCGGATGACAGCCGTTTTTGGAATGAACCCTACATCGCGGGCGATGCGCTGCGGGCGAAGGTTTTTCTGATCATTTCGCCCCAAAAAGACAACAGCTGGCGAGGCGTTCGCGCTGTTGACTGGCAAGGAGGAGCAAATACTTGAACAAAAGACAACAAATCAGCCCTGCCGGAATTTTGCTTTTGGTATTGGGCATTATTCTGGCAGTGAATGTGCTTAACACAGTGCGCCGGGCCAACGATGTGACCTACTATGAGCTGCGGCAGCTTTTTGAGCAGGAGAAGGTGCAGGAATTTTATATCAGCGATGCCCGCCTGACGGCCAAGTTGACCGATAACTCTACGGTGGGATGCGATCTGTATGACTTTGACCTGTTTTATGATGACATGAATGTCCTGGTGCAGCAGCAGGCTGCGGCGGGAATCATCAAAAATTACAACTACTGGGCCGATCACTCGACCAACTGGCTGGAGATCCTGCTGCCTTGCGGCGTGATATTGGTGGGCATGTTCTTGCTGTTTGGCTTCATGAACCGGGCCGGCGGCGCACAGAATGACCGCATGGCCAAGTTCGGCGAGGCGCGGGCGCAGGATGGTGCCAAGAGCAAGAAGACCTTCAAAGATGTGGGCGGTGCTGACGAGGAGAAGGAAGAAGTGCAGGAGATTGTGGAATTCCTCCGCGACCCCGAAAAATTCCTGGCGCTGGGGGCCCATATCCCCAAGGGTGTACTGTTGGTGGGACCTCCCGGTACCGGTAAGACGCTGCTGGCCAAGGCTGTGGCGGGGGAAGCCGGTGTCCGGTTCCTGTCCATCTCCGGTTCTGACTTTGTGGAGATGTATGTGGGCGTAGGCGCCAGCCGTGTACGCGATCTGTTCGCGCAGGCGAAAAAAGATGGACCGGCCATTATCTTTATTGACGAAATTGATGCCGTGGGCCGCAAGCGCGGCAGCGGTTTGGGCGGCGGCCACGACGAGCGAGAGCAGACCCTCAACCAGCTGCTGGTGGAGATGGATGGCTTTGGCACCAACGAAGGCGTTGTGGTGCTGGCGGCTACCAACCGTGTGGACATTCTCGACCCGGCGCTGCTGCGCCCCGGTCGTTTTGACCGCCAGGTGTATGTGGGTGCGCCGGATATCAAGGGCCGGCGGGAGATCCTGACCATCCATGCCCGAAAGAAACCGCTGGCAGAGGATGTGAATCTGGACGAAGTGGCCCGCAGCACCTCTGGTTTTACCGGCGCCGATCTGGAGAATCTCCTGAACGAGGCGGCGCTGTTGGCAGGTCGCCGCGGCCGCAAGGTCATCACGATGGAGGATGTGCAGGAGTCGGTGATCAAAGTGATCGCCGGACCTGAAAAGCGCAGCCGCGTGGTGCCGGAGCGGGAGCGGAAGCTGGTGGCCTATCACGAGGCGGGTCACGCCATTGCGGCGCTGGAACTGCCGGAGCACGAGCCGGTGCATCAGGTGACCATCATTCCCCGCGGTCAGGCCGGCGGTATGACCATCTATCTGCCGGAAGAGGATACGGCCTACTATTCCAAGAAGTATATGGAGGAGCAGCTGGTTTCCCTGCTGGGCGGCCGTGTTGCTGAGGCGCTGATGCTGGGCGACATTTCCACCGGTGCATCCAATGATCTGCAGCGAGCCACTGCCATGGCGCGCAAGATGGTGGGCACTTACGGCATGAGCGAAAAGATCGGCGCGGTGGCGTTTGACGCCGGCAGCGACGAAGTGTTTATCGGCAAATCCATGGCCCAGACCCGACCTTACTCGGAGAAGACGGCGGCGGAGATGGACGAGGAAGTGCGCCGCATTGTGGATGAGGCCTATCGCCGCTGCGAGGAAATCCTGCGTCGGCGTGAGGCGGAGCTGACGGCTACCGCTGAATATTTGCTGGAGCATGAGACTATGTCCGGTGAGGAATTTCAGCGTGTTTGCGCCGAAGCTGCTGCAGCTGCACAAGAAGAATAAAAAAAGTAAGCGTCCCCCTAAAGGGGACGCTTACTTTTTTTATTCGCTTATTCGCTGATCTTATCGGCCACGCCGCAGAGCCAGTCGCCTTCGAAAGCTTCGATGGCGCCGTTATCCACCAGCTGGGCCAGAGCCGGATCGATGGGCATCTTGGCCAGAACGGGGAGGTCGTAGCGGGCGGCAGCCTCGTCGGTACGGCCCTCACCGAAGATATGGATCTTCTTGCCGCAATCGGGGCAGGACAGGTAGCTCATGTTCTCCACCAGACCCACGATGGGGATGTTCATCATGCAGGCCATCTTCACAGCCTTTTCCACCACCATGCTCACCAGCTCCTGAGGAGAGGTGACGATGATGATGCCGTCCACCGGCAGGGTCTGGAATACGTTGAGGGCCACGTCGCCGGTTCCGGGAGGCATATCCACGAACATATAGTCCACGTCATCCCACAGCACATCGCCCCAGAACTGCTGCACCACGCCGCCGATGACGGGGCCGCGCCACACCACGGGGTCGGTCTCGTTTTCCAGCAGCAGGTTCACGCTCATCAGCTGGATGCCGGTGGAAGTTTCGACGGGCAGGATGGCGTCTTCATAACCGTTGGCACGGGTATGAACGCCGAAAGCCTTGGGGATAGACGGGCCGGTGATATCAGCATCCAGCACGGCGACACTGTAGCCGCGGCGGCGCATGGTGACAGCCATCTGGCTGGTGACCATGGATTTGCCGACGCCGCCCTTGCCGGAGACGATGCCGTATACCTTGCCTACGCGGCAGCCGTCGCGCAGGGGTTTGATCTGAAAGGGGCTGTCTTTGCGCTCGCCGCAGTTTTCGCTGCAGCTGCTGCAGTTGTGGTTGCATTCGCTCATGGTGAAAGATCTCCTTTTTGCAGTGCGTCTGGATGACGCAGTATACATATTATAATATAGCCACTATACCACCAAATGTGAGGGATGTCCAGCATCACAGTGTGATGTGGGTGACGTTATCCCGGTCTGCCAGATAGCTGCTCTCGCGGGTGTGGCAGGTGAAGAGCAGGATCTGTCGATTCTGGCCAGCCTGTACCAGCCATTCCAAGGCGGCAGCCATACGGGTGTCATCGAAGTTGGCCAGTGCGTCGTCGAGAATCAAGGGGACGGATTTCTCGGCGGGCAGCACCATTTCGCAAATGGCCAGACGGGTTGCCAGATACAGCTGATCGGCGGTGCCCTGGCTCAAGAGACGGATGTCGCGGGCAGCGGTATCTCCGGCGGGTGTGGCAGACAGGGCGAAGGAGCGGTCAAAGAGAACCTGCTGGTAACGGTTGTCTGTCAGCGCGCCGAAAATTTGAGCGGCCCGCTGTCCCAGCTCGGGAGAGAAGCGATTCTGCAGCGTCTGGTCGGCGCGGCTCAGAGCGTCCATTGCCTTGGCGATGGCGTCGTACTCGCTCTGCAGACGGGCGAGCTCGGCCTGCTTGTGGTGCAGGCGACTCTCCAGCGTATCGCGATCGCCCATTGCCCGGATCTGTCCGCCCAACATATCCAGCTGAGAGCGAACCGCCTGCACGTTGGCCAGGATCCGGGGAAGAGATTCCTGCAGCTGTGCCCGGCTGATAGTGGGGCGGGGCAGCGGCTCATCCGGATGGGGCAGGGACCCCTGCGGCAGATGCTGCTGCAGGAGCTGGCAGCGGATATTCGCCTCTTTGGCGGCTTGCAGTGCGTGGTCCAGCTTTTGGCGGCGCAGTATGCCTTGTTCCAATGCGCCTCGCACGTTGGTCAGGTTTGCGGCTTCGGGAGAGAAAGGCTGCACCATGCTGAGCAGCTGCAGAAGACCTTCGCGGCAGTTGCGGTGCAGACTCTGTGCGGCGGCGGAACTGCGCTGCGCCTCTTCGGCTGCCGCATTATATTGCTGCTGCAGCTGCAGATAGGCTGCCATTTCGCCGGAAAGCTTTTGACGCGCAACCTCGGTCTGTGCAGTGGCGGCTTTGTTTTGGCGCGTGCGGATACCATTATATATAATAAGGATCAGTGCGCAGACTGCAGCGCCTGCAGCCAAGGCGAAGGGGAGGTTCTGCAGGAAGTGCCAAACCCCATAGCCGATACCGCTACCGGTAACCAGCGCCAAAAGGCCTGCTGCGACGGAAAACTTTCTGGTAGTGGCCGTCATCGTTGCCATGCGCTCGGACAACTGACTTTCGTCTGCGGGAAAGAGGGGATGTGCCTGCCAGTGTGCTCGCGCCTGTTCGGCGGCGGTGTGCTGCAAAGTGGCTGTTTCGGCAGCTGCTTTGGCCTGCTCCAGCGTTTGATCCAACGCATCGGCCATGCCGTTCATGCGAGCCAGACCGGCCGCATCCGGCAGGGCGGCGTCGGCCTGCTGCAGCGCCTGAGCATATTCGGCGGCGGTGCGGGCGGTTTCCTGAGCCTGCAGATATGCGCAAAGTGCCTCCTGCTTTTCGAGCGCATCCCATTGTTCCAGTCGCTGCTGGATATCCGACGCCTGACGTTGGTGCTGCACCAGTTGCTGGCGGGCAGCTTCCTCTGAGTCGTGAAGGGATTGCAGTTGCTGCAGCGTGGAGGAGAGCTGGCTGATCTCCTGCTCCAATGCGGGGATCAGTCCGGTTTTATTGTGCTTGCGGCGGTTGAGCTGTTTTTTCAGGCGCTCATTCGTTTCGGAGAAGGACACCTCTTCTTCGCCGGACGTGATCAGTGCGGAAATGCGCCGCTCCAGTTCAGCGTCCTTATCCAGCGCCAGACCGCTCTGGCCAATGAAGGCGCTGCGGATAAAGACATCCCGGCCTACGCCCAGCAGAGTCTCACCGAAGTTGAGCGCGGTGATGTTGGGGACCGGATCGGCTGTGCCGCTATAGGTGCAGCTGAATTCACCCATGGGCGAGTTGGCGCGCTGTGTGCGGCGAGTGACGGTGAGGTCCTGGCCGCTGACGGAAATTTCCATCTGTCCGGACATGGCGGTGCCATTCCAGGGCGCGAAGCGGTTTTTGTCGGCCAGTGCGCCGCGGTCACGGGTGGGCAAGCCGTAGAGCATGGTGCGGATAAAATGGCACCATGTGGACTTTCCGGACTCGTTGGGGGCGTAAATGATATTCAGGCCCGGCTGCAGTTCCAGTTGAGCGCTGTCCAGCTTTCCGAAAAATGCGTGCATATGATTGATCTGCAAAAAGACCACCTCCTGTAAAAGGGGTATAATTATATAGGTATTGTAGCATAATAGGTGCGGATTGTCATGCGCTTTCCCACCAGAAAAAATTTTGAAAAAAAGTAAAAAAGGTGTTGACAAATGGGATGGGGAGTGGTATTCTATCAAAGCTGTCCGCGAGCGGCGGCTGAGGCAAAACGGCTGAAAAAAAGTTAACGAATTTTGTGAAAAATAAGTTGACAAGATGGAAGCCATGTGCTAATATAATGACTGTTCCGCTAAGGGACGTGTACCTTGTAAATTAAACAATGAACGAAACGAAAAGCACCAGACGGGAGCACAGAAATGTGCGACTAGAAGCTTGCGTG
>JAZRRQ010000027.1:0-2223 GCA_045650885.1 Vescimonas sp.
GCCTCATCCTTGATGGCCTCCTGAGCCTGCTTCTTGGTGCCGACGAACAGCAGGGACTGGCCGTTCTCGCTCAGCTGACGAACGAAGGCATAAGCCTCTTCCAGCTTCTTGACGGTCTTAGCCAGGTCGATGATGTAGATGCCGTTACGCTCGGTGTAGATGTAGGGAGCCATCTTGGGGTTCCAGCGGCGGGTCTGATGACCGAAGTGGACGCCTGCTTCCAGCAGGGCTTTCATGGATACGACGTTCTGTGCCATTTTTGTTGTTTCTCCTTTAGTTTTAGTTTCTACCTCCAGTTTTTTCATCCCATCGGCCAACCATTGTGGCACCGACCGAAAGTCCAAAACTGTGCGGAATGCTGAAATATAATACCACAACGATTAGCGGAATGCAAGCAAATTTTTACATTTATTTCAGGAAATTTACTGCATTTTTCACCTTTATTTCCGATGCTCAGTTCCATCGGCGGCGTTTATGGTCACCGCCCGCGTCCCGCCGCTGAAAAGGCTTGTCGACAAGAATGATGTCATCTCCAAAACGCTGGATGCACTCCCAGGGAATGTAGAAGTCCTCCCCCCTGCCGAACAAACCGAAAAAGCGGCACGGACCAAAGACCACCAGTCCCTTCACGCTGCCTTCCGGGATACAGATCTCCACGTCACCCACATATCCAAGCCGGCATCCGTCACAGATATTGATGACCTCCTTGCGCCGCAGCAGTGTAAAACGATCCACCATAGTATTCCACCTCACGATGCATCTTATGACCGGCACAGCGCGTCCTATGCGGTATTTTGAAAAATATGCAAAAAGAATTTTTTCTCATTGTTGCAAGAAAATTTTAATTGTGCTATAGTAATTTCTAATCATCAAATGAATTCGGAGCATATTATGAAAAAGATCTCTCAAACTGATGTGGCGTATAACTATATAAAGAATCAAATCACTTCGAAATTCTATTTTCCCGGCAGCCATCTAGTGGAAGAAGACCTGGTGCGTGATACCGGCGTCAGCCGTACCTCCGTCCGCGCGGCCCTCTCCCGCCTGCGTTACGAGGGTATTGTGGAAGGATCTCCTAACCGCGGCATGAGCATCAAGCGTTTTCAGCGCACCGATATCATCAATGCGTTCCATATCCGCCAGGTGCTGGAGACCGGTGCATTTGAGCTGGCCATTCAGCACATCACGCCCGAGGGCATTGCGCGCATGCGTCAGGCCAACCGCCAGTTGGCCCGTGTGGCCGAGAACTTTTCCATCAGCGAATACGTGGAATATAACCGCGCTTTCCACTACGAGATCGCTGTTGCCTCCCGTAACCAGTATTTTGAGAAGTATCTGGACGAGATTTACAGCACCCTCGCTGTCTGTCTTCTGTTTTACAACAACACCATGGATGACCGCCGCTCTCTTACGCTGCACGATGAGATCATCCGTGCACTGGAAACGAAAGATGTTGTATTGGGCAAGCAGGCCATTATCGCCGATAACCTGTGCGCTATGGACGACTTCCTTCTCCCCCAGTAATTTCTTTGACAATAAAATAGACCGGCACCTGCACAAGGCAGGTGCCGGTCTATTTTTATGCTGTCAGGAGAGTTAATTAGTCATTCCAATCGGGATAGTACTTGTCCCAGCCCGTACGGCTCTGAGCCGTGGGAGGCGTGCTGCTGAAGTAACGGTCCACAACGATGTCCACCAGAGTGGGACCATCGTGAGCCAGAGCTGCTTCCAGAGCAGGACGGATCTCCTCGGGACGCTCCACGCGGAAGGACTTGATATGGAAGCCCTCAGCGATCTGAGCGTAGTTGGGAACATAGACATCGCCGCCATCATACTTGAACTCCGTCAGGATGGAACGGTTCTCGAAGTACTGACGCTGCAGACCCCAAACCGTACCATAAGAAGAGTTGTTGACGATGACCCAAGTGATGGGCAGGTTATACTCGGCTGCCGTAGCCAGCATGCTGCTGTGGATCAGGAAGCCGCCATCGCCCTCAACGGAAACGACCTTGCGCTCGGGATTGCCGACGGCAAAGCCCAGAGCCTGTGCCAGAGTGGTACCGATCAGACCCATACCATAGCCATAGTAAGCGCTCTTGGCGTTATCATGGCAATAGTAGTTACGGGCGCAGATGGCTGCACCGACCTGAACGCCGTCCAAGGCGGATCGTAGCCATGTCGTTCTGTGAGCCAAGGAGTTGAGGAAACAAGTTGTCTGCCTAA
>JAZRRQ010000028.1:0-7852 GCA_045650885.1 Vescimonas sp.
CCGTCACCGCCGATGGCCACAATGCCGTCCAGACCCAGCAGCTTGCAGGTGGCGGCAGCTTTCTCCTGACCGGCCTCGGTGCGGAACTCGTCGCTGCGGGCCGTGTAGAGCATGGTGCCGCCGCGGTTGATGATATGGCTGACACTATCGGTATCCATGGTGAAAAAGTCGCCGTTGATGAGACCGGCGTAGCCGCGGCGGATGCCCACCACCTCGATGCCCATTTTCAGTGCGGTGCGAACCACGCTGCGGATGACGGCGTTCATGCCGGGTGCGTCGCCGCCGCTGGTGAGTACGCCGATGCGTTTGACTGCGTTGTTATTCATATCGATAAACCTCTCTTATGCGGTATTCGTATCAAATCCGATCAAATCCGATTTCTCCGGAGTATATAGTATATCACACTTACCACACGGTGAAAAGAATTTTTTACAAACTCCTCCACTCCACTCTCCTCTTGCCAGCACGTCGCCTTTTTGCTATGCTGAGAAAAAGGATTTTCGGGAGGGACTCGCCATGCAATATGTCATCGACCGCACCCATTACCACCGCTTTGATATCATCGCCCTGAACCGCCTGAGCGCACGCAGTTATTTCATCCCCTTCTCCACACGGAAACGGGCAGCCGCCGCCACTGCCATGGACAAGCGCTACACCTCGGACAAGGTGCGCTGTCTCAGCGGCCAGTGGGATTTTCGCTTCTATCCCCGCCCGGCGGAGCTCCCCGACGTGCTGGACACCGACAAGGTGGCATTTGAGACCATCGATGTACCCTCCTGCTGGCAGTTCCGCGGCTATGACCGCCCCTTCTACGTCAACACCCGCTATCAGTTCCCCTTCCGCCCGCCTGTCATCCCGCAGGAAAAGGAAGTGGGCACCGTGTTCTGTCTCCACGGCGCCGACCGCGGCATCGGTCCGCGGTGGATGAAGCCGAAGGATGAGTATAACTTTGTGGGCGTGTACCGCAAGAAAGTGGATGTGGACATGACGGCCGCGCGCTATATCCTCACCTTCCTGGGCGTGGCCAGCTGTCTGGACCTCTACGTCAACGGCAGCTTCGTGGGCTACAGCGAGGGAAGCCACAACACCGCCGAGTTTGACATCACCGCCCACCTCCGCCGCGGCGAGAACGAAGTGCTTGCCGTGGTGCGCCGCTGGTGCACCGGCTCGTATCTGGAGTGCCAGGACATGTTCCGCAACAACGGCATCTTTCGCGATGTACTGCTGCACGAGGTGCAGAGCCACGACATCCGCGACATCCACATCACCACCGCCAAGACCGGGGACGGATGGCGGCTGGAGGCGGAAGTGACGGTGGAGAGCGAATGCGCCGTCATGGCCGAGCTGACGGGCCACGGCATGGCCGCCCAGGCCGCAGCCTACGGCGACGGCACCGTTACACTCACCTTTGAGGGGCTCCGACCCAAGCTGTGGAGCGCCGAGGATCCGGTGCTCTATGATCTCTTCCTTGAAACCGACACCGGCTGCGTCCGGGAACGGGTAGGCTTCCGCACGGTGGAAATTCAGGGCGATGTGTTCCTCTTCAACGGACAGAAAATCAAGCTGCGGGGTGTGAACCACCACGACACTGACTGCCGCAATGGCTACACCATGTCCGCTGAGGACATCGCAAGGGATGTGGCGCTGTGCAAGGAGTACAACATCGACACCATCCGCACCTCTCACTATCCCCCCGACCCGCTGCTTACGGAGCTGTGCGACGAGTACGGTATCTATGTGGTGGACGAGGCGGATCTGGAGACCCACGGCGCCTTCTCCATGCAGCTGCCCCCCAACTTCGGCACCATCACACACGACAAGAAGTGGCAGGAGCACTACCTTGACCGCGCCGAGCGGCTTTATGAGCGGGACAAAAACCGCGCGTCCATCGTGATGTGGAGTCTGGGCAACGAGGCCGGCGGCTACCGCAACACCGACGCCATGTACGTCTGGCTGCGTTCGCGCACCACGCTCCCCATCCACTATGAGAGCGTCATCCACTCCCGCCGCGTGGCCTACGATGTGGGCAGCGAGATGTACCCGCCGGTGGAGCAAGTGGCGCTGGTGGGCCAGCACCGCCGCAAGGAAAAGGAGCTCAACGACCGCCCCTATTTCCTCTGCGAGTACGGCCACGCCATGGGCGTGGGACCCGGCAACGCGGAGGCCTACTGGGACGAGATCTACCGCTACGACAATCTCATGGGCGGCTGCGTATGGGAGATGGTGGACCACGCCGTGCGCCACGAGGACGGCAGCTACACCTACGGCGGCGATCACGGCGAATGGGAGCATGACGGCAACTTCTGTGTCGACGGCCTCTTCTATCCCGACCGCAGCCCCTCCACCGGTGCGAAGATCGTGCGCCATCTCTACCGCCCCATCCGAGTACGCTATCTGGGCGAGGGCGTATATGAACTTTTCAACACCATGTCCTTCACCGACGGCAGCGCCTATACCATCGAATTCCGCTTCGACGGCGGTGAGGTGGTACAGCCCACGCCGCCCCTGCCTCCGCTCAGCCGCGTGAAGCTGCGCGTCCGCGGCACCGGACGGCTTGTGACGGTGGTGGTTTTGCGCCATGGCCGGGAGCTCTCCCGCGAGCAACTTACCCTCTCCCCGCCTCTGCTGCCCCGTGCCACGGTGAAAGCAGAGCTGCCCCGCGGTCTCACCGTGCTTCACAGCGGCACGGTGGTGGTGGAAAAGGACGGCAAGCGCCTCACCACCGCTCGCGAAGGCACCCTCCTCTACCGCGCACCCACCGACAACGACAATTATCTCATGGGCGGCAACGCCATGGCAGGCCATCTGGATCAGCAGATCCGCCACCTTTCCACTCGCGTGGAAGGCTGCGCCGTCACCGTGGAGTGGGAGATCCGCTGCCGTTATCAGAAGTTCCTGTGCCGCGACACCTACGAAAGCACCGGGGACGGCGTCCTCGTCACCAGCCGCCTGCAGTGCGTGAAAGGCAGCGGTGAACTGCCCCGCTTTGCCAAGGCCTTCCGCCTGGAGCGCAGCTTTGACGCGGTTTCCTACTTCGGCCGCAGCGGTGAGAGCTACTGCGACATGAAAGAGCAGTTCCCCATCGAGGAAGTCCACTGCACCGTGGCGGACATGACCGAACCCAATATCCGCCCCCAGGAGAGCGGCAACCGCTGCGACTGTGAGTGGGTAACCTTAAGCGACGGCGAAACGGAGTTCACCTTCACCGCCGTGGCACATCCCTTCGAGCTGGGCGTCAAGCCCTACTCCGACCGGGCGCTTCTCACCATGCGCCACCGGGAAGACGAGGTAGAAAGCGGCACCTATGTGGCTCTCTCTGCCTTCCAGATGGGCATCGGCACCGGCAGCTGCGGCCCCGCCACTACGCCGAAATACCGCCACAGCGCACAGGGTGAGTACGTACTGCAGTTCCTCATCCGCTGAGGGACTTGCGGCAGTGCGGGCGGTTGTGGTACAATGAAGGAAAAACGAAGAAGAGAGTGTTGACTATGCATCCCCAGTTTGACCAGCTTACCAACCAGTGGTTCATGCGCGCCTTCAATTACACCGGCAGCATCGGTAATTTCCGCTACCGCTATCTGATGGAGAAAGACCACAGCGTGATCCACACCGCCGTATACACCCGCCTTTGTTACGAGGCGGCCACCGATGTGGTGGAGCGGGATTTTCCGTGGGACGATCAGGGCGTGGAGCAGCTGAAAGGCTGGATGCAGCAGGCGCTGGAGACGTATACCGCCACGGGGAAGCTGCCGAAATACGAAGAAGTGAAAGAGGACGCGTGAAGCGTCCTCTTTTTTTGCGGCCTTGTCCGTGGCGCTGACGCTGACGATGCGCCCTGCGGAGAAGAGTCGTGTCCATTGCTCCGCAGGGCACTTTTTGTCAAGAGCGACAAAAAGTACCAAAAAACGCCCTTTGAAACCCATGGTTTCAAAACTTCCTTTCCACGGAGAACTACTCAACCGGCGCGACATATAGCCGCGCGAAAATTGGCGTGTGGAAACTTCCCTTAAATGTTGCATGGCCACAGCGTCTAACACGCTCAGCCGCTCACTCTTTCAAAATATAGAACGCTGCACTCCTACATTTCAGCGTGGGGCGGCAGCGAAAAGATCATCCGCTTTTGGCCAAGAGTTTCCTCCTCTTCCCTCTTGACATCGCCGGTTCTCTATGTTACCATTCATTTAACAATTAAGTTAAATGTTAAGGGAGGTATGACCGTGTCGTTTCAGAACACCATGCGCGCGCTGGCTGACCCTACCCGGCGGGAGATCCTGAATCTCCTCAAAAGCGGGGAGAAAAATGCCGGTGAGATCGGCGAGCACTTTGACATGACGGCGGCGGCTGTGTCGCGCCATCTGTCGGTACTGAAAGAGGCGAACCTGATCCGGGACCGCCGGGACGGAAAATTCATTATCTACGAACTCAACGCCTCGGTTCTGGAGGAGATCCTGCTGTGGCTGACGGAACTGAAAGGAGAATAAACCATGTGGAAAAACCATAAAAAGACCATTATTTTCACCACCATCCTCACCCTGCTGCCCATTGTGGCAGGTCTCATTCTGTGGGATCAGCTGCCTGAGCAGATGGCCATCCACTTCAACGCCGCCGGTGAGCCGGACAACTGGGCTTCCAAGACCTTCGCCGTGCTGCTCATGCCGGTCTTCATCGCGGCCACCCACCTTGCGTGCCTCTTCATCACCGCTCAGGATCCCAAGAAGCAGAACATCAGCGGCGCATCCAAGGCGCTGATGCTGTGGATCTGCCCCTTCATCTCCTGGCTGTGTACCGGCATGACCATCGGCTATGCGCTGGAGTCTGTGCGCAACATCGGTATGGTGGCATGCGTGTTCCTGGGCATCCTCTTTATGGTCATCGGCAACTACCTGCCCAAATGCCTGCCCAGCTACACCGTGGGCATCAAGCTGCCCTGGACGCTCCATGACGAGGGCAACTGGCGCTACACCCACCGCATCGGCGGTTTCTGCTTCACCGCAGCCGGTCTCATCGTTCTGGTGTCGGCCTTCTTCGGCATTATGTGGCTGCCTCTGGCCGCGCTGCTGCTGGCGGCCATCGTGCCCACGGTAGCGTCGTTCCTCTACTATAAAAAGAACGGCCGGAACGGCGAAGCGGAATAACAGGCTTTTTTAAAGAGGAGGTCCGTCAGCAGATTTACGGTCAGGGACTCCATGACACGCTGCTGCGTGGGCTCACGGCGGATGCCACATCCTCAGCAAACTCATCCGGATCTTATTTATCTGATTCTTGACTTAGCTGCCGTCAACATGATAACATGGAGAAAATACCCGAACGAAGGAGCGCTGTCTATGCATCAGAAAGTGGAACGTATCATTCGCAAGATTTTGACCGTAGTGGAAATCCTGCTGGCCGTGCTGACACTGGTGGTTCTGGTGGGCAATCTGGGCATGGAAGCCTACCGCGTGGTCATCGATCCCTCTTATTTCCCCAACAGTGAAGACTTTCTGCACAATATTCTGGCGCTGGCCGTGGGTCTGGAGTTTGTGCGCATGCTGGTGGACATGACCCCCGCCAACATTCTGGAAGTGCTGACGGTGGCCATCGCCCGTCAGATCATCATCAGCCACGAAGATCCCCTGGGTCTGTTGGTTGGCGTGGTATGCATCGCCGGTATTTTCGCCGTGCGCCGCTATCTCATCCGCCACAAGGACATGCAGGTGGAGCTGTCCAAGGCCGAATAACCGCTGCTTCCCCTTTGTCCCGCCCTTTTCGGGCGGGACTTTTTTTGCCTCCCGCCGTCCACACCAGAAAAACAAACGACTTTCAAGGTAAAACAAACGATATTTTAACGAAACAAATTTTCTTCTAAATTGTCACTAATTTGGCAAACAGGGCGGCGACAGGCGCTATTTTTGTTCTATACAGCCTTTTTATGCATAAATGAATAACGAAAAGTTCCGCAATATTTTTAACAATGTTCTGCGACTTTTTTGATAAAAAATCCTCACCAAAACAACTTTTCAATATTCTATTGACATCCGCCGGCAGTTATGGCATCTTATAACAAAATCGTTTGGCCGCGTATCATTCGCAGTGCTTATACGGCAGAGAGAGGAGCGTTTTGTTTTGAGCAGACTTGACATCAAAAACCCCAGCAGATCCCAGACGGTGCTGGAAAATCTCTACCGCGACGTAGAGCGCCACATTGAGGCCAGCCCTCCCGGCCTGTGCCCGGTGGATATGGCCCACGCCTTTTTGCAGATGTGCCACGCCCAGAGCTGCGGCAAGTGCGTACCCTGCCGCGTAGGTCTGGGTCAGCTCTCCAAGCTCATCGAGCAGGTGCTCGACGGCAAGGCCACCATGTCTACCCTGGCCGTTATCGAAAAGACGGCACGCACCATCGTCAACACCGCCGACTGCGCCATCGGACGCGACGCCGCCCGACTGGTGGTGGACGGTCTGGCCGGTTTCCGGGACGACTACGAAGAGCACATCCTGCACCACCGGTGTCTGGCCGGTCTGCAGATGCCGGTGCCCTGCGTGGCCCTCTGTCCCGCCGGCGTGGATGTACCCGGCTACATGGCGCTGGTGGGCGAAGGACGGCTGGCCGACGCGGTGCGCCTGATCCGCAAGGACAATCCCCTGCCGGTGGCCTGCGCCTATATCTGTGAGCACCCCTGCGAGGCACGCTGCCGCCGCAGCATGATCGACGATCCCATCAACGTCCGCGGCCTCAAGCGCTATGCGGTGGATCACGCCGGCGTGGTGCCCAATCCCGAGCGCGCCCCTGCCACCGGCAAGAAGGTGGCCATCATCGGCGGCGGTCCCAGCGGCTTGAGCTGCGCGTATTATCTGTCGCTGATGGGTCACAGCGTCACCATCTATGAAGAGAGAAAGCAGCTCGGCGGCATGCTGCGCTACGGCATCCCCGCCTACCGTTTCCCCCGCCACATGCTGGACGCCGAGATCGAATCCATCCTCTCCACCGGCATCGAGGCACACACCGGTGTTAGCGTGGGCCGTGACATCACCTTCGAGCAGCTGCAGAAGGACTACGACTGCCTGTACATCGCCATCGGCGCACATCAGGACAAAAAGACCGGTATCCCCGGCGAGGACAGCAAGAATGTCATGTCCGCCGTGGAGATGCTGCGCGCCATCGGCGACGAGCAGATGCCCGACTTCACCGGCAAGCAGGTGGTCGTCATCGGCGGCGGCAACGTGGCCATGGACGTGACCCGCAGCGCCATCCGACTGGGCGCGGACAAGGTCACCTGCGTCTACCGCCGCCGCATCGCCGACATGACGGCGCTGCCCGATGAGATTTCCGGCGCGCTGGCCGAGGGTGCCGAGATCATGGATCTGGCCGCTCCCGTGCGTATCGAAGCCGACGAGGACGGCGTGGCCCGCGCTCTGTGGGTCCAGCCCCAGATCATCGGCGAAGTGGACAAGGCCGGACGCCCCCGTCCCAACAAGGCTTCCCTGGAGGAAGTACGGCTGGAGGCCGACATCGTGGTGGTGGCCATCGGTCAGGGCATCGAGATTCAGGGCTTCACTCAGGCCGGCGTACCCATCAAGCGCGGTACCTTTGTGGCCGACAGTGCCGCCGCCGTGGGTGATATGGACAGCGTGTTTGCCGGCGGCGACTGCGTCACCGGACCTGCCAGCGCCATCCGCGCCATTGCCGCCGGCAAGGTGGCAGCGGCCAACATCGACGAACATCTGGGTTTCCACCACGAGATCCGGGTGGACGTGGACATCCCCACCCCCAAGCTGAACAACCGTCCGCCCCACGGACGTATCAACACCACCGAGCGCCCCGCCTGCGAGCGCAAGTGCGATTTCGAGGACATCGAGATCGGCCTGACGCAGGAGG
>JAZRRQ010000029.1:0-9990 GCA_045650885.1 Vescimonas sp.
CGGTCTTGTAGTCGATAGCGTAAGCCAGCTTGCGCTTGCCCCACTCTTCCACGACCACGTTGGAACCATTCTGCTCAGCCAGAGCCTGGAACTTTGCCACGCTAGCGGCAATAGCCTCCTCACCCTGTGCAGGGTCGATGATGTAAACGACCTCGTAGTTGGCAGAAATCTTAGCCATACTTTTTGCACCTCCTTTTGGACATATGGCCCTCACCTTTCTTGTGAGAGCAAGGATTTGCCCGCAAAAACGCGAGCTTAATTATTATATCGGATTTTGGGAGAAAGTCAAGCTATTTTTCTCGATTTTTTGCACAAAAATGGAACGGGACAGGCCTTGCGGCCCGTCCCGTTTTGTACACCATATCTTGTGTTATTTGTGCCGCAGTGCGCCGTTTTTTTCCAGAGACTGCAGCAAAAGAAGACCCAGTCCCCAGCACACCGCCGCCTCACCCAGCGCCACGCTCAGTGCATTGAAGCTGAAGGCGGGCCAGAAAGTCTCCAGCGATCCACTTTGCTGCCAGGCCAGCACAGCCCCCACCAAAAGCGCGTTGCAAACCACCGGCGGCAGGGGTGCCAGCCATCTGCGTCGGCACTTAGCTGTCCACAGAGCCGCAATCAGCGTGGCCAGAGAGCCCACCACCATATCCAGCGGTCCATAGGGGCTGATGAGATTGGAGACCCAGCAGCCGGCAAACAAGCCCCAAGCCGTTTCCGGAAACAGGAACGGCAGTACGCACAGTGCCTCAGACAGGCGGAACTGCACCGGCCCGTAGGCGATGCCGAAAACAGATGAGAGCAGCGTCAGCGCGGCGTACAGCGCGCCCACAATGGCGGCGACCGTCAGCTGTCGTACAGGAATTTTGCGCATAAAAAATCCTCCCATTTTTTGTTTAGAGAACGGCTCCGCTCAGGGTGCCGAACGAACACCGCACAAAGGCGATGCTTGGACAGGGTGTGGAAACCTGTCGGATGGAAGTATATCACAAGAATAACAGAAAGTCCACAGCACAATACTGCGGACTTTCTGTTATTCTGCACTTTTCAGTTCCAGCTGCAGCATCTGCTCCGGCAGTGCCAACAAGGGGAACGCGGCGTTGAGAGCTTTTACCTGATCGGCCGTCAGGTCATAGGCCTCACGGGGCCCGTCGGGGTACAGCTGGGGAATGCTCTGCTGCACCAGCCAAGTGCGCACCTGAGCGCACAAGGTAGGATCGGTCAGGTCATGGACGGTCAGGGGCAAGTCGCTGGCCTGATAATCGTAGCCACTGAAGCTTTCCGGCGTGTTTGTATTGACATCATCGCTGTTGCGCACCAACTCGGCGGATTCGGGGGCTGCAGTTTCAGCACCGAACAGACCGGAACCCAGACCCAACCCTACCACCAGAGCGGCACAGGCGGCCATGGCAGCCATACCCTGCCACACGGGGCGACGGCGGCGCACCTTCACTTGCGGCGTGGCGCGGACGGTGTCCATCACGCGGGCAGTAAAGCCCTCGGGGACGGTTTCTTCGCCTTCCAGACCGGCCATTGCTTCGTAGTAAGCGCGGCAGACGGGACAGTTTTCCATATGTGCAAGCACCGATTTGCGCTCGTCGTCCGAAAGTTCTCCGGCAACAAGGGCATCGATGCGGTCGAAATCACAAGTCATGATCTTCCTCCTCTCCGTTTCTTATGACGGAGGATGGGGCAAAAAGGTTCCCTTTTTGCGTTAAAATTTCCCGCAATTGTTTTTTTGCGCGGCTCAAACGGGATTTGACGGTGCCCGGCTCCAAGCCGAGCAGGCGTCCGATTTCCTCATAGCTGAGCTGACGCATCTGTCGCAGCAAGAAAATTTCCCGATGCTCCGGCGTCAGGCTATCCAAAGCCTGCTGCAGAGCATGGCGCACTTCACCCTCTTCCACCGCCTGCTGAGGCGTGTCGGGAGAGGCAGGTTCCACCTCGTCTTCAAGGGGCGTAGCGGCGCGGTGGCGCTTTTCACGGCGCAGGAAGTCAATGGCTGCGTTGGTGGTTAGCTGATAGAGCCAGGAGGAAAACTTGCTCTCGCCGCGGAAGGAGGGCAGGCCTTTCCAGGCGGCCACAAAAGCCTCCTGTGCTACCTCCTCGGCATCATGGGCGTTGCCGCACATCCGCACAGCCAGACGATATACACTTGTCTCGTAAGTGCGAACCAGAAACTCGAAAGCTTCGGCATCGCCTTTTTTGGCCTGCGCAAGAGCGCGGAGCTCGTCCATCATGTCAGATCCCTCTTGATCCCTTCGGTAATACGGTACACGTCGTCCAGCGTATTCATGCGGACGATCTGTTCTTTATAATAGTTGGCGTGGCTGACACCTTTGAGATACCAGCAGTATTGCTTGCGGGCTTCCAGAATAGCAATATGCTCGCCCTTATCCTCTACGGCCAGTTCGATCTGCCGCACGGCAGTGTCACAGCGCTGGCTCAGAGGCGGCAGTTCCGGGATTGCAGCGCCTTCCAGCGCAGCGGCAGACTGGGCAAAGAGCCAGGGGTTGCCAAAGCTGCCGCGGCCGATCATGGCCATGTCTGCGCCGGTAAACTGGAGAATACGCACGGCATCTTCCGCCTTGAAGATATCACCGTTGGCAATGACGGGAATGCGGACAGCTTCTTTCACCTCGCGGATGGTGGTCCAGTCGGCCTGGCCGGCATACATCTGGGCGCGGGTGCGGCCGTGCACAGCCACCGCTGCCACGCCTACCTGCTCCAGAGCCAGGGCCAGTTCCACGGCGTTGATGCTGCCCTTGTCCCAACCGCGGCGCATTTTGACGGTTACGGGGACGGGGGAGGATTTCACCACAGCCTCCGCCACACGGGGGGGCTTGTCCACATCGCGCATGAGGGCGCTGCCGTCGCCGTTGGAGACGACTTTGCCTACGGGACAGCCCATGTTGATGTCGATAAAATCGGCGCCGGAGATTTCGGCGGCCATGACAGCGGCTTCCGCCATACAAGAAGGATCGCTGCCAAAAATCTGCGCGCCGGCGGGATGCTCACCGTCAAAGAGCTTTAAAAGGCCGCGGCTCTTACGATCCTGATAGCACAGCGCTTTGGAGCTGACCATTTCCGTCACCGTCAGGCCGGCGCCCAGTTCGCTGCAGATTTTGCGGAAAGCCAGATCTGTCACGCCGGCCATAGGGGCCAGCGCCAGTTTGGAGTGAATCTCAATGTTGCCGATTTTCATGGGGTTGCCTCCCTTGGCGTTTTACGTTTAGCAACCATTATATCATGTTTCTGCCGCCAACTCAACGAAAAAAGGAGGCGGGCAGAGATTCTGCCCGCCCCAAGTGAGGAGAAAAAAGATCAGACCAAGTAAACCAGCAGCCACACCAGACCGATAGCAGCGCCGCCCAGTACGGACCAAAGCCATGGCGGCATGTGGCGACTGGCAGCTGCAGCAGATCCGCCGTGAGACCGGGCGTAGTTCTTGGCGATGCGAACCGCCTGATCCACCAACTGCTGGGATGTGACACCGCCGCCACCGGCAGCGGCCTCGTTGCGAATGATGAAAATTGCCTGTTCAAAAATGCGGGGATCGGGAGAATCCACTACGATCACCCGCCGCGAAATACCTTTGACCAAGAAATGCGCCCTCCTCTTGCCGTTTGATAGATACAGTATGGCCGCAACGAAGGGAAGATATACCTGACAAAAGAGGATTACACCGAGGTTTTTTGCCCGTCACCCGGAGGTGAGAGGTGCAGCACCAAAACAGCGCAGTCATCCTGCAGGCCACGACGGTTGCGGCATTCGGAGAGGATCAGGTTGGTCAGCATGGTGGCATCGCTGCCGGTCCAGCCGGCCAACAGATTTTGCAGCCACTCATCTTCCGTCTCGTCGGCAACGCCGTCACTGATCATCACAAAAAAGCTGCCGCCGGGCAAGGAAAAGCGGGAACATTCCGGCTCGGACTCGCCGCTGTGGAGGCCTGCCGGCAGACTGGCGGCGGTGAAGCGGGTGACGGAACCGCTGCGTTTGAGATAAGAGGGGGCTGCGCCATATTTGTACAGCGTGGCGTTACCGGTGCTGCGCTGTAATGCCAAAAGGTCGATGGTGGTAAAGCCGCCACCGTCTTCACTGCGCAGCTGCCATGCAGTGCTTAACGTCTTGAGTGCCGGTACGGGATCAATTCCGGCGCTGAGGAATTGCTGTAAAAGCCGCACCGTCATGGCAGCCTCCCGATGTGCGGCCTCGCCGCTGCCCATGCCGTCGGAGAGTAAGAGGTAGAGCGTACTGCCTACTTCAAACACAGCCAGTTGATCGCCGCAGATGCGGCAGCCCCCCTTGGGCTGCAGGGCAGAGCCGATGCGATATCCCAGCGGAGGGGAGGCCATCGCTTCCACAGCGGCGGTGCCGGAGAGAAGTTCGCCCAGCCGGGCATATTGCTCCTGCGCCTGCCGCCGGGCATCCAGTAACCGTTTATAGTATTGCCGGCGCAGCAGAAAAGAACGCAATTCACCGTTGAGTGCTGACAGAAAATCCTGCAAGTGGACACAACGGGAGGTGAAGTGGAGGGGAAAGTCCTGTGCCAGTGCCTGTCCGCGGCGCAAAAGGGAGGGGCAGGCATCGTTAAAGGCGTTGTAGGTGACGGTATAGTTTTGGTGCCAGCAGGTACTGCACAGCACGCATTTGCGGCAGACCTGCTCTGCCGCCTGATCGAAGATGACAGATGGGTTTTCCGGTGGTGCAGGCGCTGTGCCGCGAAAGAAACTGTCATATAACTCCCGGAAAGCGGCGGCGGATTGCGTCAGCTGGCTTTGCAGAATGGTGGGCGGCAAGGGTTCCGGCACTTCGTCGTTCCGGAGGGCAGGAAGGATTTTTCGGGGCAGCAGTAAAAAGAGGACCGCGCCGCCAAGCATTTCGTATAAAAAGACGGCGGGCATGTCCACGCCAAAAAGAACCGCCAGCGCGGAGCTGCTCAGGGCGAAAAGCGGGGCGGACAACCAGCGTTTTTGCCGGGCGGGCCAGGCGGCGGCGCAGCCGGCGGCAAAAGCGGCAGAGCAGATACATTGAGGGGTGAGCGCAGTCAGATCCGCGGCCAGTCCCGCACCCAGTCCGATGGTGATGGCGCGGACAGGATCGCGGGATGCCCGGAGAAGCAGCATAAGAGCCGACGCCATCAAACAGCGACCTGCGGAGAAACCGCCGCTCTGCAAGGGGATCATTGCCGTACATACGGCCAGCAGAACCAGCGCGGCGGCGCGCTGGCGGGCGAGAGGTGGGGCATTGCGTTCCCGGACAGGGGCGAGCAACACAAAAGATATCCACTGTGCCAACAGGGAGAGGAAAAACACGATGCTCACCTGCAGGGGGCGGGCGACGAGGTAAACAGACTGAACCAGCGCCGTCATTGCTGTGGCTGCCGCCGGTCGGAAAGCGGAGTGTGTATAGATGCGTGTATCAAAAAACGCAGTGTTGACAGAAAAAATCAAAATTGCCGAAGCCAGAAACCGCAGTCCCGGCTGGAAATCAAAGAAAGCATAGGCGCCTGCAGCGGCGCCCAGCAGAGAGATAAAACCCGGCAGCTGTGCGCCGGACAGGGATACGACTGCCAGCGCACAGGGGGCGTAGGATTGACTTACTTGTGCTGCCGACAGCGCAAAAACCAACAGCGCCGGCCCCAAAAGTTTGCCGGTACGCTTCAGACGGGGCGACAGACGGGGGATTTTGAGCATGATGACCCCTCCTTTGCCCCATATTCTACCTGTCGGGCGGCACAAAAGCCGTCGGGAAATGGGGAGAAAGAAAAGCAACTCCGGATTTTGGCAAAATCCGGAGTTGCAAGGTATTACAGATTCTTTTCAAAATAGGTACGAGTTTCGGCGATGTCACGGTGGATCTGATTTTTCAGCGCTTCGGCACCGTCAAAGCGCTGCTCACTGCGCAGATAACGGAAGAATTCCAGACGAATGCGCTGATCGTAGAGGTCACCATCAAAGTCCAGCAGGAAAGTTTCCACCGTTACCTGTCCGCTGTGGCTGACAGTGGGGCGGACACCCACGTTGGTCACACCGGGGAAGCTGCGGCCGTCGGGCAGATAGACCCGGGTGATATACACGCCGTGGCAGGGGACCAGCACACCCTCGGGAACCGTCAGGTTTACGGTGGGAATGCCGATGGTACGACCAAAATGCTGGCCATGGCGCACCGTCTGGCTCAAACAGTGCCGATGGCCCAGGAATCCGGCGGCGCGCTCCACATCGCCGGATTGCACCAGCGTGCGGATATAGGTAGAGCTGACGGTGATTCCGTCAATTTCCACCTTGGGAATGATGTCGCAGCCAATGCCCAGTTTAGCACAGGCTTCCTGCAGCAGTTGGGGATTCCCCTCGTTTTTATAGCCGAAGTGGTAGTCGTGACCGGCTACCAAATGCACGGCTCCGTTTTCGCGGATCAGCAGTTCGTTGAGGAAATCCTGCCAGGAGCAGTGCATCATATTGTCATCAAAGGGTGCAAAAATCACCCGATCAATGCCGTAGAGCCGCTCCATCAGGTCGCGGCGGTCATCTGTGGAGTTGATGAGATACACTTTCTTACCGGTCACCACCTCTTTGGGCGGGCGGTTGAAGGTGAACACGGCGCTTTCCACGCCCAGCTCTTTGGCGCGCTGCGCCGCACGCTGCAGCAGCGCTGCGTGGCCGCGGTGTACGCCGTCAAAAAAGCCCAGGGCGATCACAGAAGGTTTCATGGATGTTGTCACGCTCCGAAAAAGTTTTTCACAGAAGTCATGGTGCCGCCCTCCAGCCGGCTCAGGCACAAAAAGGTGCCGTCCATGCCGTAGACACGGTAAAGCCCATCGGGAAGTGCCTCGTGGATGAAAAAGGCGTTGCCGTTACGGCACAATGCTTCCACTTTGGGGTGGCTGATGCGGTAGGCCGGGTGCTGGGCAAAAAGGCTGTCCACTTCGCGCAGCAGAGATTCGCCTTGTGCCTGTACATCCTCCAGCGTTACGGCCTCGTCCAGCGTATAGCCGGCAGCCATGGAGCGGCGCAGCGAACTCATGCAGCCGCCGCAGCCCAGCGCCTGCCCGATGTCATGGCACAGGGTGCGCACATACGTGCCCTTGGAGCAGAGAATGCGCAGCACAAACTCGTTCTCGCCGGTCTGCTGCAGAACTTCCAGCTCGTAAATGGTTACGCTGCGGCTTTTGCGTTCCACTTCCTGCCCCTTGCGGGCCAGCTCGTAGAGTTTTTTACCGCCCACCTTGATGGCGGAGAACATAGGCGGGATCTGGGAGATCTCGCCGGTAAAGCGGGGGAGAACCGAGCGCAGCTCGTCCAAAGTGACGGCGGCTTCGTGCTGCTCCAGCGTCTCGCCGCTGGTGTCCTGCGTGTTGGTCACAAGACCCAAACGCAGACCTGCAATATACTCTTTGCTGCCGCTTTCGGCAAAGCTGACGGCGCGGGTGGCCTGTCCCACGAACACGGGCAAAACGCCGGTTGCCATGGGATCGAGGGTTCCGGCATGGCCGATCTTTTTGGTTTTCAGAATGCCCCGCAGCTTGGCGCATACGTCCATGGAAGTCCAGCCTTCGGGTTTGTCGATGATAATAATACCGTTTGCCATTATGCACCAACCACTTCTTCCACGGCGCGCAGAACGGAAGCCTTCACTTCGTCCATGGTGCCATTGACGGTGGCGCCGGCTGCGGCGCGGTGTCCGCCGCCGCCCAAGCGGGCGCAGACCTCCGTAGCGTTGACACGCCGGCCGGTACGGAGGGAAACTTTGATGACGCCGTCGCGCAGCTCTCGCAGGGTGATGGCGCAGTCAGTGCCCTCCACCAGCGCAGCCAGAGAACTGAGCTCTTCGATATCAGCTTCGGTGGCGCCCATTTCTTCCCGCAGGTGCAGAGGAATGGTCATTACCACCACGCGGTCGTTATCGTAAAGTTCCATGTGGGCGGCCATGTGGGCTTCCATGCGAAGGCGCACCTTACTCTTGGTGCGGAAGAGGGCCCTGTTGACTTCGGCCGCACCGAAATCGTACGTCATCAGCTCGGCGGCGATGCGGTGAGTGTCGGCAGTAGTGTTGGAATAGACAAAGCAGCCGCAGTCGGTGGTGATGGCTACATACAAGCGCAGCGCAATAGTGGGGGTGATGGGCGTTATCTCACGGATCACGGCATACAGGATCTCGCCACAGGCGGCGGCCGACGCATCCACATAGCTCTCTTTCGCGAAATAGCTGTGGGAGGGGTGGTGGTCAATTGCCAGATCGATGCGGTTGCGGTAGGCGGAAGCGTTATCCGGCAGCAGGTCCAAAACCGCCACATCGGTGGAGACCACGAAAGATGCCTCCCATCCCTCGGGCGCCCAGTAGTCGCAGGCGTAAGGCTCGTAGGTGGAGGTGATTCCGGGGTTATAGAGCAGGTAACTCTCCTTGCCCATATCGCGCAGCGCCTGGCACAGGGCAGAGGCGCAGCCGACGGTGTCACCATCGGGGCGCACGTGGGTGAGGATGAGGATGCGATCCATGCCGCGCAGACGTCCGGCGACTTCGCAGATGTTCATAGAGAGGCCTCCTTGAACAGAAAATATGTTTCGCAGAATTCGCGGCCAATACCGCGAACATGGTAAAAGTATTTTTCTACCGACATATGCGGGAGAAAAATACTGTTTTATTTTTCATCCGGCAGAACGATGTCTGCATTGGCGGGATTGGCGGGCTTGACGTGGCTCAAAAGATCCAGAATGTGGGCACCGTGGGCGATGGAGTCATCGCTCATAAACTGCAGCTCCGGGGTGTAGCGCAGGTTCAGACGGCTGCCCAGTTCGCGGCGCAGGAAGCCGGCGGCGGATTTGAGGCCGCGCATCAGATCCTTTTCGCCGGTACGCTCCAGCGCGGTGACATAGATGCGGGCATAGCGCAGGTCGCTGGTGGTGTCCACATGGGTGATGGTCACCATGGCCTGAGACACGCGGGGATCTTTCACGCTGCGCAGAATATCGCTCAGCTCAGCGCGGATTTCTTCGTTGATGCGGCCGATACGGTTGGATGCCATAGATCAACACTCCTTTCTGGGGTGAAACAATCAAAAGTAAAGGTGGGGCGGGCGTATACGCCCGCCCCACGACAGTTAAAAAGTCTTACAGAGTCTCGGCTGCACAGAGCCGAAAAAGGTTATTGAGGAATTTCTTCCATGACGAAGGCTTCGATAATGTCGCCTTCCTTGATGTCGTTGAACTTCTCGAGACCAACGCCGCACTCGTAGCCGGAGGCGACTTCCTTCACGCTGTCCTTGAAGCGCTGCAGGGAGGACAGAACACCCTCGTGGATCACGATGCCGTCGCGGACCAGACGGACCTGGCAGTCCTTGCGCTGCAGCTTGCCGTCCTGAACATAGCAGCCGGCGATGGTACCAACACCGGAGACCTTGAAGGTGTTGCGGACTTCGGCATGGCCCAGAATCACTTCGCGGAACTTGGGAGCCAGCATACCCTTCATGGCGGCTTCCACCTCGTTGATGGCATCGTAAATCACGCGGTACATACGCATATCCACGTTGGCGCGGGCAGCGCTGTCGCGGGCGGCGTTGTCGGGGCGGACGTTGAAGCCGACGATGATGGCCTGAGAAGTGGTGGCCAGCATCACGTCAGACTCGTTGATGGCGCCCACGCCGCCGTGAATCACGCGGACGCGGACTTCCTCGTTGCTCAGCTTCTCCAAAGAGGCCTTCACAGCTTCCACGGAGCCCTGAACGTCAGCCTTGACGATCAGGTTCAGGTTCTTCATCTCACCGGCCTGAATCTGGCTGAACAGATCCTCCAGAGAGACCTTGGTGACAGGCGCATTGGCGCGGGCCTTCTCCTCTTCCTTGCGCTGCTCTACCAGCTCGCGAGCCAGCTTTTCCTCGGCAACGCCGTTGAACACGGCGCCGGCGGAGGGAGCTTCGCTCAGACCGGTGATCTCCACAGGCACGGAGGGGCCGGCGCGGGTGATTCTCTGACCCTTGTCGCTGACCATGGCGCGTACACG
>JAZRRQ010000030.1:0-27310 GCA_045650885.1 Vescimonas sp.
CAAGAAGTCCAAGACCAATCCTCAGGTCTGCAAGGACATGCTGGAGGCGGTCATCCCCATGCTGGAGGGACTGAACGAGTGGAATCAGGAGATGCTCCACGGCAGCATGGTGGGTCTGGCCGAGGCGCTGGAAGTGAAGAATGCCACCCTCATGTGGCCCGTGCGTATCTGTGCTGCCGGTAAGGCCGTTACCCCCGGCGGTGCCGTTGAGATCTGCCAGATCCTGGGCAAGGATGAGACCCTGCGCCGTCTGCGGGCCGGCATGGCCATGCTGCAGGCATGAGTTGGCTGAAAGCGCAGACCCGCCGAACAAACCAATTCGTCCATGGCGATTTTTCCTTGCAACTATGGACAGCCGGTGCATCGTTTGCCGTGCTGGCAATATTGGGTTTTGTCTTAGGCTGCATTTTTGAAGATTTGGCTACACAGTTCGTCAGCACCTTCACCGCGAACCTCTCCGGCAGCGGCGTGATGAACGAGGATGGTACAATCCGCCTTCTACCCCTGCTGACCAACAACATCCGGGCCGCCGTTTTCACGATCCTCTACGGATTTGTTCCTTTCGTGTTCCTGCCCGCCCTTTCTCTGGGCATCAACGCGCTGTTGATTGGCTTCTTTGCCGCGTTTTATCTGACAAACGGCTTGTCCATGCTGTACTTCTTTGCAGCCATTATTCCCCACGGCATTTTCGAGTTCCCCGCAATGGTTCTTTCCATCGCATTGGGTCTTTCCCTGTGCCGTACGATCAACGATTATATCCGACACAACACCAGCGGTGCTGTGAAAGAATGTATCATTGATATCTTGCGGGTTCTTTGCCTGCGTACTATACCGCTTTTCGTCATCGCTTCGCTCGTCGAATGCTACATTACACCCCTCATCGTCAGTTTCATTTAACCCACCGCGCAAGGCGGTGAAAGGAGCCCTGTTATGGATCATATAACCAATATTCCCGAACTGTTTGGCAGCATGGTCTTCAATGATGAGCAAATGCGCCAGCGCCTGAATCCCAAGACATATGCCGCTTTGCAGCAATGCCTGGTACAGGGCATTTCCCTTGATCTTGCGCTGGCTACCGAAATTGCCTCCGTTATGAAGGACTGGGCCATTGAAAAAGGTGCCACCCACTATACCCACTGGTTCCAGCCCATGACCGGCTTTACCGCAGAGAAGCACGACAGCTTTATTGCCCCCGCCGGCAAGGATAAGATCATCATGGAGCTCTCCGGCAAAGAACTCTCCCGCGGCGAGGCTGATGCTTCCTCCTTCCCTTCCGGCGGTCTGCGCGCCACTTTTGAGGCCCGCGGCTACACGGCATGGGATCCCACGTCTTACGCCTTTGTTAAGGACAAGACGCTGTGCATCCCCACCATTTTCTGCTCCTACAGCGGCGATACGCTGGATAAGAAGACCCCCTTGCTGCGTTCCATGAAGCTGCTGGATCGCCAGTGCATGCGTATTCTGCGCCTGTTTGGCAATACCGAAGCCTCCCACGTGATCCCCCAGGTGGGTCCCGAACAGGAATATTTCCTCATCGATAAGTCTGTCTACAAACTGCGCAAGGATCTGCAGTTCTGCGGCCGTACTCTGTTCGGTGCCAAGCCTCCCAAAGGCCAGGAACTGGATGACCACTACTACGGTGCCATCAAACCTCGCGTGGCTGCCTTTATGGAAGAGTTGGATCAGGAACTTTGGAAGGTAGGCGTGCTGGCCAAAACGGAGCACAACGAAGCTGCCCCCGCTCAGCACGAGATCGCACCCATCTACACCGATGCCAACACGGCCTGCGACCATAACCAGTTGATTATGGAGCTTCTCAAGCGCGTAGCAGACCGTCACAATCTGGTATGCCTGCTGCATGAAAAACCCTTCGATGGCGTCAACGGCAGCGGTAAACACAATAACTGGTCTTTGTCCACCAACACCGGCGAGAATCTCCTCAAACCCGGTCAGACTCCCAGTCAGAATGCTCAGTTCCTGCTGTTCCTGGCGGCCTTCATCAAGGGCGTTGACGAATATCAGGAGATGCTGCGCTGCTGCGTGTCGTATCCCGGAAACGACCACCGCTTGGGTGGATATGAAGCACCTCCCGCCATCGTGTCCATCTTCCTGGGCGCTGAGTTGAATGCTATTCTGGAGTCCATCATCGCCGGTCGCGATTACGTTGATATTTCCAAGAAGAAGCTGGAAATCGGCGTCGACACGCTGCCGGAGATCCCCCAGGATACCACCGACCGCAACCGTACCTCTCCCCTGGCCTTTACCGGCAATAAGTTCGAGTTCCGCATGTTGGGTTCCTCCCAATCCATTGCCAGCCCCAACGTGGTGTTTAACACCATCATGGCCGAAGAGCTCAGTCGTTTTGCTGATATTCTGGAGCGCAGTGAAAATTTCCGCGAAGATTTGGCCACCCTGCTCCACGATACCTTCAAGGCGCACCAGCGCATTATCTTTGACGGCAACGGTTACGGCGAAGCCTGGATCGAGGAAGCCGAGCGCCGCGGTCTGTCCAATCTGCGCGATACCGTGGACTGCATGCCCGCCTATATTGACCCGAAGAATGTGGAGCTGTTCACCAAGCATGGCATTCTGACCAAGGCGGAGATGCACGCACGCTATGAAATCCATCTGGAAAACTACTGTAAGGTAACCACCATCGAAGCCAATACGCTGCTGGATATGGTCCAGCGCGAGATCCTGCCGGCCGTCATTCAGTACACCGACGAGCTGTCGGTTGCCATTTTCCACAAGAAAGAAATGGTGGGTGCCGCCTGCACCGCAGAAACGGCGCTTACCAAGCGAATCTCTGCGCTGACGGACGAGCTGTATTGCCTGTGCACCCAACTCAAGGATGCACTGACCAATGCTCCCGCTACCGACGGCGGCATCGAAGCCGCCCGCTACTACCGCGACAAGGTCTTTGCCTGCCAAAGTGCTATTCGCCAGCGGGTCAGTGAACTGGAAAGCTGCACCTCCGCCAAGCATTGGCCCTATCCCACCTACGCCGACATTTTGTTCTCCGTATAAAGGCACACGAAAGCCGCAAGGAATGGTTTCCTTGCGGCTTTTATATCCCCTGTGATTTGGCAATCCGCAGGCGCAAAATTATTCATGCATAAAACGGTGACGCCATTGACGATTTTAGCACAAAACGTTATAATTATTTCAATAATTTAATTTGGGAGGATATCCTATGATTCGTAACATCAATGAACTGCGTGAGGCCGCCAGAACCGGTGAGCCCGGCGTGATCGCTGTTGCCGCCGCCCATGATGACGTGGTCATCGAAGCCATCGTTGCCGCCCGCAAGGAAGGTCTGATCACGCCTATTTTGGTTGGCCATGTGGAGGTGATCCGCCGCATGCTGTGTGACTTCGGTGAAGATCCCGACACCTATGAGATCATTGCCGCCGAGGAAGATACCGAGTGCGCTGCCATCGCAGTTTCCCTGTGCGCCGAAGGCAAGGCCAACTTCCTGATGAAGGGTATCCTTGGTACTGCCGATATCATGCGCGCCGTTTTCAAGAAGGAAGGCGGCCTGCGTACCGGACGTCTCACCTCTCACACCATGCTCTTCCAGTCTGAGGACGCTGACCGCTTCCTGCTGATGACCGACGGCGGTCTGAACACCTTCCCCACGCTGGAGCAGAAGGCTGATATTCTGGAAAACGCTGCCATGGTGCTGCAGGCTCTGGGCTATGAGAAGATCTACGCTTCCTGCATCTGCGGCGCAGAGAACGTCAATCCCAAAATCCAGTCCACGGTGGACGCCGACGCCCTGAGCAAGATGACCGACCGCTGGGCTAAGTACAACATGACCGTAATCGGTCCTGTGGCGCTGGATCTGGCCCTCAGTAAGGAAGCCTGCCATCACAAGCACTTCGAGGCCGAAGGCGCCGGCGAAGCCGACATCATTCTGATGCCCAACTATGAGATGGGTAACGGCATCTACAAATCTGCCGCCATCTTCGGTAACATCAGAAGCGCCGGCAACATCGTGGGCGCAAAGGTTCCCATCGTTCTGGTTTCCCGTTCCGACAATGTCGATTCCAAGCTCTCTTCCATCGCACTGGGCCGCGTACTGGCTGATCGGATGAAATAAGCGCATTCAGGAGGACCGTCTCATGCTCAATCAAGTCTGTCTCCAACTGGGTTCTGCCCCCTCTGTGATCCGTGAGCTGTTTGCCTACGGACTGCAGCAAGCTGCCATCGTGGGTAAGGAGAATGTCTTTGACTATTCCCTGGGTAATCCCAGCATTCCTGCCCCCGACGCCGTCAATCGCGCCATCTGCGATATTCTCGCCGATACGGACTCCATTCAGGTCCACGGCTACTCTATGGCCGCCGGTTTTGCCGGCACCCGTCAGGCCATTGCCGACAATCTGAATAAGCGTTTCGGTCTGGGTATCAAGGCCTCTGAGCTGTTCCTCACCTGCGGTGCGGCTCCGGCTCTGCTGTCTGTTATTAAGGCGCTGGCTGTTGATTCTGACAGTGAAATCATGGCCGTTGCCCCCTTCTTCCCGGAGTATCGGCCCTTTGTAGAATCCAATGGGGCCAAGCTGGTGGTCGTACCTGCCGACACTGCGGCTTTCCAGATTGATCTGGCCGCTTTGGAAGCGCGGATCAGCTGCCATACGCAGGCAATCATCATCAACTCCCCCAACAACCCCTCCGGCGTTGTCTATACCCGTCAGACGCTGCAGGCGCTGGCAGATATTTTGAATGCCAAGAGCGCGCAGTACGGTCATCCCATTTACATTATTGCCGATGAACCTTACCGCGAGTTGGTATACGGTGATGTGGAAGTTCCTTTTATTCCCACCATCTATCCCAACACCATCGTTTGCTACTCCTATTCCAAGTCCTTGTCTCTGCCCGGCGAACGCATTGGCTATGTATATGTTCCTGCGTTCGCTGCCGACAGCGCCGATGTGTATGCCGCCATCTCCGGCGCTGCACGCTCCATGGGCCATGTTTGTCCGCCTACGCTGATGCAACTGGTAATCCAGCGTTGTGCCGATGAGATGCCTGATCTGGCCGCTTATGACGCTAACCGCACGCTTTTGTACAATGCGCTGACCGAAATGGGTTACAGCTGCGCAAAGCCCGATGGCGCTTTCTATCTCTTCGTCAAGGCACCCAACGGCGATGCAGTGGCTTTTTCTCAGAAGGCAAAGCTGGAGCATAACTTGTTGGTCGTTCCCGGCGAGGGATTCGACTGTCCCGGTTATCTTCGTCTTTCCTACTGTGTCAGCAGTGAGATGATCCGGCGCTCTCTGCCCGCATTCCGGGCCATGATCGAAAGCTTTCGCTGATTAAGATAGCGGCACGGTTTTCCGTGCCGCTTTTTCTGTCACAAATCCCTATTGCAATCTCCCTTCATTCTCTCTATAATAGCAAATATGTTTATAACGAAAGAGGTGTTTGCGCTATGAGCAAAGTCTACATTCCCGAAGGCTACAAAACGCCGCTCTCTGTGTACGAGATGCAGCGCGCCATTGAATTTATCAAGAGCAATTTCCAGGTGAATCTGGGCAACGCACTGAATTTGCGTCGTGTGTCCGCCCCCCTGTTTGTTGATGAAAATTCGGGTCTGAACGATAACCTCAACGGCACAGAACGCCCCGTTCAGTTCGATGTTCCCGATGTGGGTGCCAATGCGCAGGTCGTTCATTCGCTGGCCAAATGGAAGCGTCTGGCCCTCAAGCGCTACGAGTTCCACGAGGGCAAGGGTCTGTTCACCGACATGAATGCCATCCGCCGCGATGAGGAAGTGGACAATATTCACTCCATCTATGTCGATCAGTGGGACTGGGAAAAGATCATCTCCCGCGAAGATCGCACCGTGGCATACCTCAAGCAGGCTGTCCGCGCTATTGTTGGTGCTGTTTGTGAGACCAACGAAGCACTGCAGATCGCCTTCCCCAGCCTGCGCACTAAACTGGATCGAGAAGTCTTCTTTATCACTTCTCAGGAACTGGAAGACCTCTATCCCGACCTGACTGCCAAAGAGCGCGAGAACGCCATCTGCCGCGAACATCATACGGTGTTTCTCATGCAGATCGGCGGCAAACTGAACCGTTCCGGAAAGCCTCATGATGGCCGTGCTCCCGACTATGATGATTGGCAGCTGAACGGTGACATCCTGATGTGGAACGAAGTGCTTGGTCACGCCTTTGAGATTTCCTCTATGGGTATTCGTGTAGATGAAGAGTCCATGGACCGCCAGCTGCGCGAGCGCGGCTGCGATGATCGCCGTGAGCTCCCCTTCCACAAAATGCTGCTCTCCGGCCAGCTGCCGCTGACCATCGGCGGCGGTATCGGTCAGTCCCGTCTGTGCATGCTGATGATTGCCACCTGTCACATCGGCGAGGTTCAATCCAGCCTTTGGGATCAGGACACCATCGATGCCTGTGAAAAGGCCGGAATCATGCTTCTGTAATGAAAAAGCGCCATCCGCTGGGATGGCGCTTTTGATTATTCCTGTTCGTCTTTCGGCTCATCAAAGCTGCGGCTGAGCTCCTCCAGCTGCCACTGCATATGGTCAAATCCCGAAAAATCCGTCTGAGAAACAGCTTGCTGTGCCGCTTGCAGCTTCTGCGCGAACTGCTCACTAAGCTGGCTGAAATGACTCTTGGCCTGCTCACACCAAGCGTTCTGCTCGCCGATCATTCGGCGAAGCTGCGCAATTGCCGCTGCGCGGAATTCCTCAGTCCGACGGTGTGCACTGATCTCAATTTCCGCAATGTGATCCTTCAAAGACTGATAGTCTGCAGCCAGAGCACGCAGCATGGCTGCCTCTTCTTCCAACTGCTGCAGCTTTTCACTCAGCTCCTCCACACGCGTACACAGCACAGTGGCCTGCTCAGCCTGATCAGAGCGATCTTTAAACTGTCCGCGCATCAACAGCAGCTCAGATTCCATATTCTGGTTCTTTTTCAGCAGAGATTCATTTTCGCGTTCCAGCGCCTCGATTCTTTCAGCGCTCTCGCGGGAATTCTTTTCAATAAATGCAACCACGTCCTGACGATCAAAACCACCGAACAGACAGGTCTTAAAGTTTGCGCTCATAACAAAACCTCCGCAAAACATTACTTTTCTTCTTTACCATAGCACAGAAATCGACAAATGACAAGGCTGAAAAATTTTTTCAAAAATTTAAAATTTCCTCTTGCATTTTGGTTCTTCGTGTGTTAATATGATTAAGCTGTCTGTGAGACACGCGCCGTTAGCTCAGCTGGATAGAGCGTCTGGCTACGGACCAGAAGGTCAGGAGTTCGAATCTCTTACGGCGTGCCAAAGCCCTGTATCGTTCGATACAGGGCTTTGTTTTTTATCTGATAGCTTCCAAAATAAGGAAAAGAGGAATGGCCGATCGCCATTCCTCTTTTTTCTCATTCGATGGGCACCAAGTCGCCCAGTACCACATAGCGGGCATCTTCATACTCATATGTGCATGTCGACATCGTCACAATACGGCCAGTCGGCCAGGACAGTTCAGCATCGAAGGTAGATTTCTCAATGCAGCTGCGAATTACATCGTCAGTGGGGTTCAAGCTATAGATATCTCCAATGCTGTCCACAACACAGGCCGCGAACAGTTCCAGCCGATACATTTGATCGGGCGTATAGATATACATACGGGGATGTTCATCGTAGAAACTCTGTCGATTATAATTAATCAACTCCGCAAACATGGCACCGGTTTTCATACGATGACCGTAGATCAACGTATTATTATCTGCAAAATCGCTGTCGTTGCGGTAATCCATAAAGATCGTGCCGTTTACGTTCCAGCTGCCGTCCAGCAGACGATAGAGATAGTAGTCGTTATCATATCCTTGAACGATGGGATAATTGATCCGCGTTCCAGGACAGTAGATCCAGGCCACAATATCCTCGTTCAGTTTCCACAAGGCATCAAAGTCGATCACAATGGACTCCGGATCATCCGACACAACCAAATTATCGGAGCCACCTTCGTCTTTATTACTCACATCGACAAATTGGGACGCTTCCTCCATCATTCGGTCGCTACGGATCTTAGCAATCCAATAATCTGCCAGCTTATATGTCGAAAAAGCGAACACGCCGATCAACACGACAAGTGTCACATAAAAGAGACCTTTCTTCACTTTCATGAATAACCTCCAAAGTAAACTCACTTATATTATAGCAGACTTGTCATCTCCTTGCAAGGTATACTTGAAATTAGTCAACGTATGCAAATTCTCCTTTACTAAAGTTCACTATTGGGGTAAAATACAATTAATTGCTGAAAGGAGCAACTATTTATGATTTACTTTAACAGTGACTATTTGGAAGGCGCTCACCCCAACATAATGGAAAAGCTGCTGCAAACCAATATGGAGCAGACCATTGGCTATAGCTGTGACGAATACTGCGAGGCCGCCCGCGAGAAGATCAAACTGGCTTGTCAGGCTCCCGATGCCGATGTTCACTTCCTCGTTGGCGGTACACAGACCAATACCACTGTTATTGCCTCTATCCTTCGCCCCTATCAGGGCGTACTGACTGCCGTTAGCGGTCACATCAACTGCCACGAAACCGGCGCCATTGAGTCTACCGGTCACAAGGTTATCGCACTGGACAGCGACAATGGCAAGATCACTGCCAAGCAAGTGGAAGATTATTATCTGTGGCAGCAGAACGACGAAAGCGTTGAGCACATCGTACAGCCCGGCATGGTCTACATCTCCCACCCCACCGAGGGTGGCACGCTGTACAGCAAGGCGGAACTGACCGAAATGTACGAAACCTGCCGCAAGCACGGACTTCCCCTCTTTATTGACGGAGCTCGTCTGGGATACGGTCTGACTTCCGATTCTTCCGATCTGTCTTTGCCCGAACTTGCTCGACTGTGCGATGTGTTCTACATCGGCGGCACAAAGATTGGTGCTCTGTTTGGTGAGGCCGTCGTGATCATGAATCCCGCCCTGAAGAAGGATTTCCGCTACATGGTCAAACAGCGCGGCGGCATGATGGCTAAGGGACGCCTGTTGGGTATCCAGTTCGATGTACTGTTTACGGACGATCTCTATCTCAAGATCGCACGTCACGCCAACGAAATGGCCTATCAGGTGCGCGAGATTTTCAAATCCAACGGTTACGAGATGCTGTTTGAGTCGGATACCAACCAGCAGTATCCTATCATGTCTGACGAAGAACTGGCCATTATTGGCAAAAACTTCGGCTATGAATATTGGACCCGCGTAGACGAAAGCCATTCCGGTGTTCGCTTTTGCTCCAGCTGGGCCACCACGCAGGAAAACGTGGACGCATTGCGCAAGGCCATTGCTCAGCTGAAAAATCGCTGATAAGCATGGTTCCCTTTATAACTCCTGCAGCCCTTCCCACTTACATTCCCCGTTTTAACATACTATCACATAGAGAACCCTGGTACGGAGGTCCCCATGAATCCTATTCACAAAATTCGAATCGCTGAGGCAGAACTGCAGCAGCATCATCTGCTCACCCAACCTGCACAGCATGATATTTCATTCTCCGGCATTTCTAATAATTCCAAGCTGACCAAAGCCGGTGATCTTTTCATCTGCAAAGGTGCCGGTTTCAGGAGTGAATATTTGCAGGCTGCAAAGGATTGTGGCGCTGTTTGCTATGTAGCCGAATCTCAGATCTCCGGTGTGGACCTCCCTTTTATTCTGGTCAAAGACGTATGTAAGGCTCAGAGCATTCTCTCCCGTTGGTTTTATGAAAGCCCGTCCGATTCCTTCACACTGGTTGGTGTAACCGGAACGAAGGGCAAAACTACCACCACTTATATGACACACGCTGTTATGAATGCCGTTGCCGGTTGTCGCACCGGTATGACTTCCGGTGTGGACATAGATGTTGGTGGCGGAGAAGTTGTAGAATCCCATTTGACCACCCCGGAGTCGCTGGAGTTGCAGCAGCTTTATGCACAGGCCCGTGACCATGCACTTCCTATTGTAACTTCCGAGATTTCCAGCCAAGCCTACAAGGTAGATCGCGTTTACGGTCAACACTTTGACTATAGCATTTTCCTCAATATCAGCCCCGACCATATCTCCCCCACCGAGCATCCCGATTTTGAGGATTATTTGGAGTGCAAGCTTCAGCTGCTGGATAACAGCGATGTGGCAGTAATTTGTCGCGACACTGCGGAATTTGACACCGTTTACCGCCGCGCACAGGCCTCCTGCCGCCGCGTTTGTCTGGTGGGAACAACCGATGACTGTGATTATCGTTTCCACGATGTGATCAAGCAGTCTAGCGGATACACGTTCCTGGTCACCGAAAAGGAATCCGGCCAAACCCACCCCTATTCCATCATCATGGACGGCCAATTTAATATTAAAAACGCAGTTGCTGCTATTGCTGTTGGCCGCATGATGGGCGGTGATCCTCAAAAGATCGCCGAAGAGTTGAAACTTGTCACCGTAGCAGGCCGCGCCGATGTATACACCTGCGCCGATCTTACGGTGGTCATCAACTATATGCACAACGGCATCAGCTGCACTGAAGCGCTTCTGGGCCTGCAGCAGGACTATCCCGGTGCCTATATTGTCGTCGTTATCGGTATGGCCGGTGAGCGGTCTGCCGGCCGCTTCGTGGATATCGGACAGGTATGTGGCCAGTATGCAGACCGGGTCTTCTTCTCTTCCGAAGATCCCGGATATGATGATCCTTACGTTGTCACACAGCAGATGGCTGATGCCGCCGCAGGCGGTAAGGCCGAGGTCATCGTAGAAGTAGACCGCACTAAGGCCGTAGAACAGGCAATTCTGGATGCTCCTAAGGGCGCCGTGGTTGTCTTGGCTGGCAAAGGCAACGAAACTACCATGCGTGTGCGCGGCAAATATATTCCTTACGAATCTGATCCCGGCATTATGCGCCGCGTTCAGCCAATGCGTGCCAAAATGTATCAAGCGTAATAAAAAGCTGCCTGCATCAGCAGGCAGCTTTTTGCTTTTCGCCTCATGCGTCTTCGTTTCCGCAGACACATAAAAACAGCGCCGGATAATCTCTTCCGGCGCTGTTCCTATTTAATTTATGCCTTGGGGCCGGCAGCAACGACGTCAGCGCTCATGTGGGTGTACTTCTTGAAGTTCTCCACGAAGCTCTTGGCCAGTTCCTGAGCCTTAGCCTGGTAGGCAGCCTTGTCTTCCCAAGTGTTCTCGGGGATCAGCAGCTCATCGGGGACACCGGCAACCTTGGTAGGCACAGCCACACCAAAGAAGGGATCGGTGACAAACTCACCCTTCTCCAGATCACCGTTGAGAGCAGCAGTGACCATAGCGCGGGTGTAAGACAGCTTGGTACGCTTACCGGTGCCGTTCCAACCGGTGTTGACCAGATACACATTGGCACCGGACTTCTCGACCTTGTCAGCCAGCATAGCGGCGTAGACAGAGGGATCCAGAGGCAGGAAGGGCTCGCCGAAGCAGGTGGAGAAAGTGGGCACGGGAGAGGTAATGCCGATCTCGGTACCAGCCAGCTTGGAGGTGAAGCCGGAGACGAAATAGTACATCGCCTGATTCTTATCCAGCTTGGAGATGGGAGGCAGCACGCCGTAAGCATCGGCGGTCAGGAAGATAACCGTCTTGGGCACGCTGGAGGACATACCGGACAGCTCAGCGTTGTTGATATACTCGATGGGATAGCCCACGCGGGAGTTCTCAGCCAGACAGTCATCATCAAAGTCGAACTCACGGGTCTCAGGATCCATCACCACGTTCTCGACCAGAGCGCCGAACTTGATGGCGTTATAGATGTCGGGCTCCTTCTCAGCGGACAGGTTGATGCACTTGGCATAGCAGCCACCCTCGAAGTTAAACACAGAGTCATCAGCCCAGCCGTGCTCGTCGTCGCCGATCAGCATGCGGTTGGGGTCGGCAGACAGCGTGGTCTTGCCGGTACCGGACAGGCCGAAGAACACAGCAGCGTCGCCGTCCTTGCCGCTGGTGGCGGACCAGTGCATGCGGAGCACGCCCATCTTGGGCAGCACATAGTTCATCACGGAGAACACAGACTTCTTGATCTCACCGGCATACTGAGAGCCGCAGATGATGACCATCTTCTCCTCATAGTCCACCAGAATGGCAGCCTCAGAGCGAGTGCCGTCGATCTCGGGGATGCACTTGAAACCGGGCGCGGCAATAATGGTATAGTCAGCCTCAAAAGCAGCCAGCTGGTCAGCCGTGGGGCGACGCAGCAGCTGGTGGATGAACATGTTCTGGCTGGCCAGCTCGTTGACGATACGGAAGCCCTTCATATACTTGGGGTCAGCACCGGCAAAACCGTCGAAAATAAAGATTTCCTTGTTCTGCAGGTAGGCAATGACCTTGGACTTGATAGCCTCATACTTGGCCTTCTCGATGGGACGATTCACCTTGCCCCAGGCGATCTCGTCATGGACAGCAGGGGTATCAACGATGAACTTATCGTTGGCGCTACGGCCGGTGTACTTACCGGTCTTGACCACCAGAGCACCGGTGTTGGACAGCGTACCCTCGCCGCGGCGCAGCGCATGCTCAGTCAGCTGTGCGGGAGTCAGGTTGCGATACACCGCAGAAGCATTAATGATACCCAGCTTTTCCAGTCCGTAAGTTTGCATGTTACTAATTCCTCCTATGAAACGTTTCTTAACAAGTAAGTCAATTTCTTAACGATCTCGATTATACCATACATTTGGTACGAATGGTAGTCTTTTTTTCAATATTGGAAAAGAACTATTTTTCAGCATAATAAGAAATTATAAGCAAAAAGGAGGATTCTATGCCTGCCGTTTCAAAACCGGAAAGCCGTGTTATTGACTTCTCCACAGTGCGTCATTATAATGGTCTCAAATAGTTGAAAGGGTATTTTCTATGAAAAAACGCATTGTTTCCCTGCTGTGTGCCCTCTTTCTGCTTGCCGGTTTGATCACCGGATGCGGCAAAAGCGGCAGCACCCTTCCCCCCCTTGGCGCACTGGCCGGACTACCGGAAAGTCGGTTGTCCGACGCTCTGCAAGGTTATTCCCGCGATTCTCTGCTCCTCGGTTGGGGTACGCCGGAGCGGACCATGACCGGTAATCTGGGTGATACATGGAATTTGGATGAAACACGGGAGATCACAGTTCTGTATGACGAATACAGCAAAGTATTTGTGGTCAAGGTACAAAAGCCTTAAGGAGCACGGCTATGAAGAAAGTTCGCATCACCGCCATGCGTCAAACTGTTTATACCGACTTGATGGCGCAGTATGAAAATCCTATGGAACACGCCTGCGATGTGCAGGTCGGTCAAGTGTGGATCAGCGAAGATGGTCAACGGCCAGATGGCTTCTGCCCCAGCGCTTGGGACAGCCTCTCCCCTTTTGTGACGTCACTGGCTCGCGGTGGCGGAAATTTCTACGATGGGTGGATGAAAGATCCCTTCTCCGCCATGTTATCCTGCAACGACGGCTTCCGCCCCGTCAGTTTCTATCTGGAAGTAGTGGACAGCGTAGAGTCTTGATAAGAAAAAAGGACGCTCAAACGAGCGTCCTTTTTGTTTATTTACCACAGATATCCGCAATGGCAGCCAGCAGTTCCGTTTTACCGGTTCCCTTCTCCGCCGAGAACGGAATGAGGATATCCTCCTCGTCCAGCTCCAGCGTTTCCCAAATGCGCTGCATATTGGACTCTACTTCGCTCTTTTTCAGCTTGTCCAGCTTATTGGCCACCACGATCATGGGACAGCCGGTGCCCTTGAACCAATCACACATGGTCACATCGTCAGCCGTAGGCTTGTGGCGGGCATCCACGATCAGCACACCCACCGTAATCAAACCTTCTTCCTGGAAGTAGTCTTCCATCAGCTGACCCCAGCGGTCACGCTCATCTTTGGAGACTTTTGCATAGCCGTAGCCGGGCAGGTCGGTAAAATAGATCTGCTTATCGATGAGGAAATAGTTAATCTGGCTGGTCTTGCCGGGGCTTGCACCCACGCGGGCAAAATTCTTGCGGTTGACCAGACGATTGATAACAGAAGACTTGCCCACATTGGAACGGCCGGCAAAGGTCACCTGAGGACGGCCGTCACGGACAAAGGTGCTCTTTTTCACCGCCGAGAGAACAAACTCCACCTTATTAAAATTGATGGCCATTGCTATTTCCTCCCTTAAATCCGCAAACCGACTGTGCCGACAGAACCTTCCGCAGTCAGTACCGCCATATGATCCACTGTATTTGCAGCATCCTTAGTAAATGCAGCAGCAAACACATCATCTACCGTCTCTGCCGTCACAAATTTCAGCGCACGGCGCACGGTCTGGTCGATTTCCTCCAGGTCTTTCTCGTTTTCCCGGGGAATAATCACGGTGCGCATACCGTTGCGCAGCGCCGCCATGGTCTTCTCTTTCAATCCGCCAATGGGCAGCACGCGGCCGCGAAGCGTCACCTCTCCGGTCATCGCCACATCGCCACGCACTTTACGGCCGGTCAGCGCCGACAGCATTGCCGTGGTAATGGCAATACCTGCCGAAGGGCCGTCCTTCGGCACAGCGCCCTCCGGGAAGTGGATATGGATATCCTTGTTCTTATAGAACTCTTTCTCAACGCCCAGTTCCCCCGCTCTGCTGCGGATATAACTGAGGGCCGCCTTCGCGGACTCTTGCATCACAGTGCCCAGGTTACCGGTGAGTTCCAGCTTACCGGTGCCATCCATCACATTGGCTTCCACCTGCAGGATCTCGCCGCCCACTTCGGTCCAAGCAAGGCCGTTCACCACACCGATTTCGTCGCGGGTCATATGTACGTTTTCTTGATAACGCACCACACCCAGAAAGTCTTTCAAGTTCTTGTCTGTAATGTCAACTCGCTTAACATCGCTTGTCACAAGCTGCATAGCAGACTTTCGGCACAGCTTACCCAGCTGCCGTTCCAGCACACGAACACCGGACTCCTTCGTATAGCCGGCAATCACAGCACGCAGGGCACTGTCGCTCAGGCGCATCTGCGCTTTCTTCAAGCCATGCTCTTTCAGCTGCTTGGGCAGCAGATGACGACGGGCAATCTCCACCTTCTCCTCGTCCGTGTAGCTGCTCAGCTCAATGACCTCCATACGGTCCAGCAAAGGACGGGGAATCGTCGTCGTGGTGTTGGCTGTGGTAATGAACATAACCTGACTCAAATCCACCGGAAGCTCCAGGAAATGATCGCGGAACGCGTAGTTCTGTTCGCTATCCAGTACTTCCAGCAGCGCCGAAGCAGGATCGCCGCGCATGTCATTTGCCAGTTTGTCGATCTCATCGAGTACCAGCAGCGGGTTCATAGACTTGGCGCGAATCAGGGCATCGATGATACGGCCGGGCATTGCACCAATGTAGGTCTTGCGATGGCCGCGGATATCCGCTTCGTCACGCACACCGCCCAGAGACAATCGGGCTAACTTCCGGTTCATAGACTTCGCCACCGAAATCGCGATGGAAGTCTTACCCACACCGGGAGGGCCTACCAAACACAGAATCTTACCCTTGGCATCGGGGTTAATCTGGCGCACAGCAATGAACTCCAGAATTCGCTCTTTCACCTTATCCAGGCCAAAGTGTTCACGATCCAGCAGTACGCGAGCCTTTTCAACATCCGCTCGATCCCGGGTCTGTTTGCCCCAGGGCATATCCAGACAGACATCCAGATAGTTGCGGATCACAGAAGCCTCCGCGCTGCCAAAGGGCTGCTTGGACAGACGGTCAATCTCTTTGAGGAGTTTCTTCTCCGCCTCTTCGTGCAGCTTCAGCGCCCGCACTTTGGCAGTATACTCCTCGATCTCCTCGTCTCCATCGTCACCCAGCTCGTGCTGCAGCACTTTTACCTGCTCACGCAGGATCATATCGCGCTGCACATGAGCCACCCGCTCACGAACCTTACGTTCCATCTCCTTCTCCAGAGACAGAACGTCCACCTCATGGGTCAGGATTTCATTGACCACTTCCAGGCGGCGGATGGGATGAAGCTGCTCCAGCACGCGCTGACGATCCTGATGCCGCAGTGTGATATTTTGGGCTATGTAATCGGCCAGCTTGCCGGGATCCGGCTCGTCCAAAATGGCAGCTACGGTATCATCGCTGACATTGGTTCCCAAGCTTTGGTAGGCACCAATGATCGCATAGGTCTGGCGCAGCAGAGCTTCTGTTTTTGCCGTGCGCTTGCCGGGGAAATCCTCCTCCAGCAATTCCACATTGGCCTGCAGAAACGGCTTGGTCTGCCACAGACGGTGCAGTCGGGCGCGCTGGATACCTTCCACAATCACGCGGACCGTGGTCTCGGAGGTTCGCAGGATCTGTACAATGCGGCACACCGTACCAATACCGTAAAGATCCTCTTCGCGCGGTTCGCCGACGCCGATCTCGCGCTGAGTCACCAGAAAGATCTCACGGTCGGCTTCCATGGCGCAATCCAGCGCATAAATAGATATTTCGCGTTCTACATCGAAGCTGAGCGTCAGCTCCGGAAAAACCGTCAGGCCGCGCAGAGCCAGAACGGGAAAATTCATCGTTACCATAGGGGTCACTCCTTTGTAGGGAAAAGAGAAGAGGCGAAATTCATCGCCTCTTCTCTATGCTTGTTTAAGAGGCCGGTGCAGCGGACTTATCATCCGTCTTGCCGGTCTTCAATTTTGCACGGCGCACAGCCTTTTCCGGATCGTGCTCGATCATCGGCTCGGCACCGTTTTTCACACAGTCCTCTGTAATGGTCACCTGCGTAATGGTGGCATCAGAGGGAATGTCATACATAATGTTGGTCAGAATGCCTTCCATCACAGCACGCAGGCCACGAGCGCCGATATTGCGCTCAATCGCCTGATCGGCCACAGCTTCCAGCGCCTTCTGCTCAAAGACCAGTTCCACGTCGTCATACTCAAAGAGCTTACGGTACTGCTTGACCAGTGCGTTCTTCGGCGCCGTCAGAATCTGCACCAGATCATCGCGAGTCAAACCGTCCAAAGCTGCAATCACCGGCAAACGACCCACCAGCTCGGGGATAATACCGAACTTCAGCAGATCCTGGGGCTGCACTTCCTTGAACAGTTCGCCGTTGCGGCGCTCTGCCTTGCTCTCCACAATCGCATCAAAACCGATGCCCTTGCGGTTGGTACGACGCTCGATGATCTTCTCCAGACCATCAAATGCACCGCCGCAAATGAAGAGGATGTTGTGGGTATCCAGCTGGATGAACTCCTGATGGGGATGCTTGCGGCCACCCTGCGGCGGCACGTTGGCAACCGTACCCTCCAAAATCTTCAGCAGCGCCTGCTGCACACCTTCACCGGACACGTCACGGGTGATGGAGGTATTCTCGCTCTTACGAGCGGTTTTGTCGATCTCGTCCACATAGATGATGCCGTGCTCAGCCGCCTCCACATCAAAGTCAGCAGCCTGCAGCAGACGCAGCAGAATATTCTCCACGTCGTCACCCACATAGCCGGGTTCCGTCAAAGTGGTAGCGTCAGCAATGGCAAACGGAACATGCAGCACCTTGGCCAGCGTCTGGGCAAAAAGGGTCTTGCCGCTACCGGTGGGGCCGATCATGAGAATGTTGCTCTTCTGCAGTTCCACATCCTCATCACCGCCGAAGTAGGTACGCTTATAGTGGTTATAAACGGACACAGACAGGGCGATCTTGGCGGCTTCCTGACCGACAACATACTGGTCCAGCACAGCTTTGATCTCACGGGGCGTAGGCAGCTGGTCGGGGGCATCATAGCCGGCTGCAGGGCCGGACTCATAGCCATCGTCCAGAATAGACATGCACAGATTGACGCACTCGTCGCAAATGCGCACGCCGGGCCCCTGGATCATGCGGTGCACCTGATTTTCATGTTTGCCGCAAAAAGAGCAGCGCAGGGACTTTCTCTCGTCAGACATCGGGTTACCTCTTGTAAATCACCTTGTCGATCAGACCAAACTCCTTGGCCTCTTCCGCCGTCATGAAATTATCGCGCTCGCAGGCAGCGGTCATCTCTTCCAGCGTGTGGCCGGTATTATCAGCCATGATCTGATTCATGCGCTTCTTGATGGTCTCCAGTCTCTTCAGGTGGATCGCCATATCCGTGATCTGACCCTGGGTACCGGCAGAGGGCTGGTGGATCATGATCTCAGCGTTAGGCAGCGCAATACGCTTACCCTTGGCACCGGCAGACAGCAGGAATGCACCCATACTGGCAGCCAGACCCACACAGATGGTAGACACATCGCACTTGATATACTGCATGGTGTCATAGATGGCCATGCCTGCGGTCACACTGCCGCCGGGGCTGTTGATGTACATCTGGATGTCCTTATCAGGATCCTGTGCCTCCAGGTACAGCAGCTGGGCCACTACGATGGAGGCGGACGTATCGTTGACCTCTTCGCCCAGGAAGATAATGCGGTCGTTAAGCAGCCGGGAGAAAATATCGTAAGAACGTTCACCACGGTTGGTCTGCTCCACAACATAGGGAATCAAGCTCATAAAATTGCCTCCTGTTCAAATAGATGTTTCCATACGGAAGTATACCCGCCCAAATGTGATTTCTATCAACCAAAGAGGAAAATTATTCCTCGTCAGCCTTCTCTTCCTTCTCCACAACGGGAGCAACAGCAACGGCGCTGTCAGCCACCAGCTTGATGACCTTCTCGCGGATGACCTGCTCAGCCACCTGCTCAGCGGGCAGGAACTTCTTGACGGTCTCCAGATCCATGCCGTACTTGTCGGACACGTTCTTGATCTCAGCCTCGATCTCCTCTTCGGAAGCTTCCAGACCCTCAGCCTTGATGATAGCCTCAACAGCCAGATCCATCTTCACCTGCTCGGCGGCGGGGCCGTAAGCCTGAGCCTTGAACTCAGCCTCGGTGCTGCCAGTCATCTGCAGATACTGCTCGAAAGCGATACCCTGGGAAGCCATCTGCTGCTTGAAGCCGTCCAGCATACGGTCGGCCTGCAGGTCGATCATCTCCTGGGGGATGGCGCACTCAATACCCTCGGCCACCTTCTGCATCAGAGCATCCTCGAAAGCGCGCTGGGCGGCTTCCTTGCGCTCGGCAGTGATCTTCTTCTTCAGATCAGCCTTCAGTTCCTTCAGGGTGTCGAACTCGGACACGTCCTTGGCGAACTCGTCATCGATAGCGGGCACTTCCTTGACCTTGACCTCGTTGATCTTCACGCGGAAGAGGACGGGCTTGCCGGCCAGCTCGGGAGTATAGTTCTCGGGGAAGGTGATGTCGATCTCCTTCTCCTCACCGGACTTCATGCCGAACAGCTGCTCCTCGAAGCCGGGGACAAAGCTGCCGGAACCGATCTCCAGATCAAAGCTCTCGCCCTTGCCGCCCTCGAAAGCCACGCCGTTGTCGCAGCCTTCGAAGTCGATGTTGGCAGTGTCACCCTTCTTCACGGCGCGCTCAACGCTAACCAGACGGGAGTTGCGCTCAGCCATCTCCTTCAGGCGGGCGTTGACATCGGCAGCCATAACCTTCACTTCGGCCTTGGGAGCCTCCAGGCCCTTGTACTGGCCCAGCTTCACCTCGGGATAGACGGAAACGGTAGCCTTGAAGGTCACGCCCTCAGCACCGCACTCAACCAGTTCCACATCGGGATAACCCACGACGTTCAGCTCCTGCTCCTTCACAGCGCTCTCATAAGCGTCGGGCAGAACGTTATTCACAGCCTCTTCATAGAACCCTTCCACGCCGTACAGCTTCTCGATCATCTTGCGAGGAGCCTTACCGGGACGGAAGCCGGCGACGGCGATCTTGCCGCGCATCTTCAGATAGGCCTTGTTGATGGCGGCCTCAAAAGCCTCGGCACCAACTTCGATGGTCAGAACGACCTTGCTGTTTTCCAGTTTTTCACAGGATTTTACACTCATTTTGTTTTTTCCTCCGTTCAGCATTAATGTAATCAATGCAATTTAATATGATAACAGAAATGGAAAGAAATTTCCACACCTTTTTGCATTAATCGCAAATTTTTTTAGGAATAAATCCCAGATAATCGGCAGACACCAGGGAAAAGTGGGTTCCGTTATACTCACCCTCGATGGATCGGCGGTGGGATGCGCCGTGCAGATGTCCGTAATAGCATTGACGCACGCCGTAATCACGCAGCAGGCGCAGGATCTCAGGACAGGTATAACCTTGATAAACCGGCGGATAGTGGAGAAAGCAGATCTTTTCCTTCTCCCCCGCCGCCTGCAATGATGTCTCCAGACGGCCGGCCTCCCGCAGCAGCACTTTCTCGTTATGCGTTCCTTGATTATCCAGCTCGTAAAACCAGCCGCGGGTACCGCAAAGAGCAATATCGCCGTAAAATTTGCAGTTATTGTGCAAAATTTCCAGCGTTGTCAGCTCATGCTGCGCAAAAAATTTCTCCATTTTGGACGCAGTATTCCACCAATAATCGTGATTGCCCTTCATCAGCAGCTTTCTGCCGGGCAACGCATTGATGAACTTGAAGTCTTCCAGCGACTCCTCCAGCGACATGCCCCAGGACAGGTCTCCGCACAGCACCGTGACATCGTCATCATTCAGTTGCGAAAATGCTGCTTCCAACCGCTGTACATAATCACGCCATCCCTCGCCAAATACCTCCATAGGCTTATTGGACGCAAGGGACAGGTGCAGATCGCCGATGGCATACAGTGCCATGCATTCACCTCTTTCCTTAAAACAGTCGTCTCAAATTATTCCAAAACAAATCTTCCAGCAACGACTCGCTGTAGCCGCGTCGGCGCAGTTCCGCGTATAGCTTCGGTACGCTCTGCAGACCGTCAATTCCCTCACTCAGCGGGTCGCAGCCATCCATATCGCCGCCGAAGCACACAGTCTTTTCACCGTTCAGAGCCAAAAAATGCTCTATATGGGCAATCAGCGCGTTTATATCGCCGTTTTCCCCCACAAATCCTCGATAATAGTTGATACCCACCACGCCGCCACTGTCGCGGATGGCGCGAAACATATCGTCTGTCAGGTTGCGGCTATGAGAACACAACACCCGGGAGTTGGAGTGAGAGGCCACTACCGGCTGGCGGGAAATCCGCATCAAGTCCCAAAAACCGGCATCGGACAAATGCGACACATCAGCATAGATCGCGTTTGCCTCCAACGCACGAACAAACTCTTTTCCGTGAACAGACAGTCCCCGATCCGCTTCCTTGCGATTGGCACCGGAGATGGAATTGGGGTGATTCCACGTCAGATTCATCATTCGCACACCCCACTGCGCCACCGTTTCGATGCGATCAATACGGCAATCCAGCAGATCCGCACTCTCGATGCTCAAAAGCGCTGCACATTTACCTGCATTCATCGCCGCGTCAATCTGCTGAGAATTGCGGCAAAAGGCCACCAGATCTTCGTTCTCCCCGATTTCTTTCAAAAAGCGCTGATACAGCCGCTGGCATACCGGCCACATTTCACCCGCCGGTATCTCCTGGGCATCCGCAAACAGAGCAAAGAGCTGGGCATACCGCACCAACGCTGCGCCGCGCTTCAAATCAACATGGCAGCAATTACTGCGCAGCGAATAATCCTCGCCAAGACCCATGCCGATGGTGTCGCAATGTGCATCAAAGTAAGGGATGTTCATCAGCCACCTCAAAATGCATTTTCCAGGTACTCTATTCGAACAGATGCCGCCGTATGCTCAGCATCGCTGTACACTTCAGCCACATCAAAGCGAACAGGGCAATCGAGCTCCTTTTCTGCAAGATAAAAAGCCGCTGTCTTACGCAGTTTTTCCTGCTTGGCAGGCGTCACATAGTCGCGGGGTAAGCCACACTTGAGGTTGCTGCGGGCCTTAACCTCCACAAAACAAAGGGTCTGCCCTTTTTGCGCAATCAGATCGATCTCGCCAAAACGGCAATGATAGCTGTGGCCCAACAGCTGATAGCCATTTCTCCGCAGATAATTGGCCACCTGCGCCTCGCCCCAGGTACCTTTGGCGCGGCTCATACTTTTTTCTCCGCCCACTTTTTCAGAAATGTTTTCCGATGGGCAGCACAAGGACCGTATTGATCCAGCATTTCATAGTGCAGCTTGGTACCGTAGCCCTTATGTTTGGCAAACTGGTACTGGGGATAATCACGCTCCAGCTCCTCCACCACATAGCGGTCACGGCTGACCTTGGCAAGGATGGATGCCGCCGCAATACTGGCACTCTTCCCATCGCCGCCGATCACCAGTTGGTGCGGCGCGGTGATAGCGGCGCACTTACCTTTATCACGGTTACCGTCAATGAGCGCCATCTGAGGCTGCACGCTGAGGCCGTCGATGGCCAGCTGCATGGCCTTCATGCGGGCACTGAGAATGTCGGTTTCGTCGATCTCCTCGGCTTCCACGCGGGCAATGGAATAGGCCACCGCCTGCTGACGGATGATATCGAAGAGCTTTTCACGCTTCTTCTCTGTCAACTTTTTCGAATCGTTCAGGCCGGGAATTTCGCAATTGGGCGGCAGGATCACCGCCGCGGCGTACACAGGGCCGGCCAGAGGTCCGGCACCGGCCTCATCCACGCCGCAGATATAGGTAAGACCTGCGTCAAAATATTCTTTTTCGATGTTCCACAGTTCCATGCTCAGTACCTCATGACCGCCGTGCGGCAGCTGTCACACAGGCAGGCCGTCATTTCTGTTCTGTTAAAGCGAGTAAAATACGGCCCATCCAGTACATAGACACCTTTTTCCGCCAGCGCCTTTTTCTTCAAATTAACAGCCCACACCACGTCCCAGTCAACACCGTTGGGCACAAAGAAGAGCCCCGGGCCGCCGCTGGCCGCTACACGACCGTACAGCATTTCTTTTCCACAATTAGGGCATTTCATATTTTCTTCTCCTACAGAACTGTTCGTTTCAATACTCCACCATGATCACGCGGCATTCCCGGCAGATGCAGGCCGGAATCTCAGGGTAAGCCATATCCTGCATGCCGAAATTATAGGGACCATCAAGGACGATACCGCCTTCTTTGACAATGCTTTTCTCTCGAACCCATGCACCCAAAACAAACTTATCCGGCGGCATGAAGAAAAGCCCCTTACCTTCCTGCGAAGCAATTTTGCCACGTTCCATTTCTTGACCGCATTTGGGACAGATCATCGCATCCCCCTCCCCAAGAATCACTTCAGGTCTTCCGGCGTCTCCAGTGTAAAGCGTCCCAGCTTGCCACCTCGGAACTCATCCAGCAAGATACGGGCCATGCGCTCGGTATCCACCTCGGCACCGCGCATCAGGAAACCGCGCTTGCGCCCGGCCTTGGTCAGCAGATCGTAGCCACTATCCTCTTCCTCGATAGTGATCTTATAGCGTTCGGTGACGATATCGGCATAGTGCTTGCCCAGATATTCCATCAGACAGCTGGCCAGCTCCTCTAGATCCATGACGTCATCCTTGATAGCACCGGTAAAAGCCAGGTGCATACCAACTTTGGTGTCGTCAAATTTGGGCCACAGAATGCCGGGGGTATCCAGCAGTTCCAGCGTATTGTCCACCGGCACCCACTGTTTGGTGCGGGTAACACCGGGGCGATCTTCCGCTTTGGCAGTCTTACGCTTGGCGACTTTATTGATAAAGGTAGACTTTCCCACATTGGGGTTGCCCAGCACCATCACACGGACAGTGCGGCCGATCTGACCCTTCTCTGCCCATGCGGCCAGCTTATCTTTCAACAGTTCACGCACTGCACCGGCAAACTGCGCCGTACCGACACCGCCTTTGGCGTTGGCCTCCAGCACAGCATAGCCTTTTTCACGGAAATAGGCGGCCCAGCGCTTGGTCTGGACGGGGTCGGCCTGATCCACGCGGTTGAGCACCATCAAACGGGGCTTACCTGCCGTCATTTCATCCACATCGGGATTGCGGCTGGACATAGGAATACGCGCGTCCACGATCTCACACACGGCATCCATATTCTTGATCTCGGCCACGATCATACGCTTGGTCTTCGTCATATGGCCGGGAAACCAGCTCAGACCTTCAATCTGCATAGTCGATCACCTCTCATAAATCTGCATATTGATGTAATTATAGCATACTTTTCGGCAAAAGGAAATAGGAAAAACCCGCCCGCAGATGCGGACGGGTTCTTTTGGATCGGCAAGTATATTGCTTACAGCTTCTCCTTGATCTTGGCAGCCTTGCCAACGCGGCCACGCAGATAGTACAGCTTGGCGCGACGGACATAGCCGTGACGAACAGTCTCGATCTTGTCGATAGAGGGAGAATGAACGGGGAACACCTTCTCAACGCCAACGCCGTAAGAGATACGACGGACGGTGATGGTCTCCTCGATGCCGCCGTGCTTCTTAGCAATGACGGTGCCCTCGAAGACCTGGATACGCTCACGAGCGCCTTCCTTGACCTTCACGTGGACGCGGACGGTATCGCCGACTTCCACAACGGGGACTTCCTTGAGCTGCTTTTCGCTCAGTGCCTTAATCAGATCCATGGATATTTTCCTCCTAAATTATAGGTGTTCATGCCGCCATTTCTGTGGTGCTTCATCTCAACCGAAACACCGGCGACAGAGGACCGCCCTTTTTACGCCATGATAGAATATCACAGATATTTACCAAATGCAAGAACTTTTTTCAAATTTATCGAAAAACTTTGCCTACTTCATCCAGCAGTTCCCGACGGCGTACCCGGACGAAATCCGGCATCAGCTCGGGCAGGTAGTTGGCGATGGCACGTTCCAGCAGTTGGGGGTTCAATCCGGGATTTTGAGCCTGTACCACCACCGTACCGCAGATCTTCCCCTCTTCTTCCCGCAGCTCTGCGCTACGGATCATAGGGGCAATGTCCACGTCAGCCAGGTCTTTGCGCTTGGTGCGCTTCTGGATGATCAGCTCTTCCCTGCCAAACAGTTCCGTCAGTTTCGCCACAGCATCGGCAGGCACACCGTGATCATAGTCCAACTCCAGATCTGCACGCAGCAGCGCCAGTTCACGGACAGGACGCTTGGCCTCGTAGCAGTCCAGCACCCGCAGGCCGTTGGGCATACCGGTATTGAGCTTCTCGGCAATGCCGCTGCCATCGGTGGTCTGCGTCACCTCAAAGTCCAGCAATTCACAGTCGCTGGACTGGCCCACCGGCAGGGGCAGCACGATGGAAATGATCGGATGGGGATGATATCCCTGGCTGTGCTTGATCTCCAACTCCGTGCGGGGGAAAGAACGCTGGAAAGTACGCAGCAGATCCAGATGGGAAATGTAGGCAGCCTGTGCCTCCTTGACAAACAGCAACCGCAGCTTAGACATCACACTTACCTCCCACCAGATGATTGGCGCCGCAGCCGTTGCACTGGGTACGGCAGTCCGGCGTGGTCACTGCGTTAAATGCACGCTGACGTTCACGCCACAGATAGTTTTCCGTCACACCGCTGGAGATCATGGACCAGGGCATCAGTTCCTCATGCTCGCGCTGGCGATTGGCATAGAAATGGGGATCGATGCCACACTCTTCGAAGGCTTCCAGCCAGCGGTCGAGAGAGAAATACTCCTCCCATGCATCCAGCTTTGCGCCTTTACGCCATGCTGTCTCCAGCACCTTACCCAGTCGGCGGTCGCCGCGGGCCAGCACCGCCTCCAGGAAGCTGGTGTCGGAATCGTGCCAGTTATAGGTTACCGTCTTGGTTTTGATGGCCTCGCGCAGCAGCGCCACACGACGCTCGTACTCCTCCTTGGAGATCTGAGGCTCCCACTGGAAAGCGGTATGGGGCTTGGGTACGAACCAGGAAGTAGACACAGTAATGCGCACGCCACGGTTCTTATTGCTGGCAGACTCGCGCCAAGCATGCATCACACGGGCAGCCAGATCTGCGATACCCAACACGTCCTCATCGGTCTCGGTGGGTAGACCCAGCATAAAGTACAGTTTTACCGCATTGTAGCCGCCGGCAAAGGCAGTACGGCAGGACTGGAGAATATCTTCCTCCGTCACATTCTTATTGATCACATCGCGCAGGCGCTGGGTACCGGCCTCGGGCGCGAAAGTCAGGCCCGTTTTGCGACCCTTGGCCAGACGCTGCATCAAACTCATAGAGAAGTTATCGGCACGCAGGCTGGGCAGAGACAAATTCACATGGCGCGCTGCGCAGAAATCCTCCAGCTGGTCGCACAATTCCGTCAGCTGAGGATAGTCGCTGGTGCTGAGGCTGGCCAGCGTCATCTCCTGATAACCGGAGTCGTTGCAGGACTCCACACCGTACTGCGCACACAGATCACGGCTGCGGTTGCGCACAGGGCGGTACACGTAACCGGCCTGACAGAAGCGGCAACCGCGGATGCAGCCACGGAACAGTTCCAGCATCACGCGATCCTGCACAATCTCGGTGGAAGGCACAATGGTCTTCACGGGGAAATAGGACTTGTCCATGTCGCGGACGATGCGTTTGGTCACCTTAGCAGGTGCGCCGTCACAGGGAAGGATCTGCGCCACAGTGCCGTCAGCATTGTAGAAAACTTCGTACAGGCTGGGAACATACACGCCGTCCAACTGAGCCGCAGCCTGCAGGAATGCTTCTTTGGTCCAACCTTCACGGCGGGCCTTGCGGTGCAGCTCCACGATCTCCTCCGTCAGATCCTCACCCTCGCCCAGACTTACCAGATCCACAAAATCTGCAATGGGCTCGGCATTATACATGGCAGTACCGCCGGCAATCACCAGCGGCGTCAGCTCTTTGCGGTCAGCTGCACGCATGGGGATGCCTGCCAGATCCAGCATATTGAGGATCGCAGGAAATGCCATCTCGTAGCCAACGGAAAAAGCCACCATGTCAAAGTCGGTGATAGGATCACCGGACTCCAGCGCAAAGAGCGGGATACCGGCTTTGCGCATTTCCTCTTCCATATCGCCCCAGGGCGCAAAGACACGCTCGCACCACACGCCGGGCATGTTGTTCATCACGCCGTAGAGGATGCGCATACCCAGATTAGACATGCCGATCTCGTAAGTATCAGGGAAGCAGAAGGCGATACGGGTGTCCACCTCCGCTTTATCCTTGATGACAGCATTATATTCGCCGCCCACATAGCGCGCCGGTTTCTGCACGCGGGGCAAAATTCGTTCCAGTCTCTTATCCACGGTCATTCTCCTGTCGTAAGATATTTCCTAAATGATTATTTTATCTTTTTTTCCTCCCTTTTACAAGCTTTTTTTCGCCCAACTGCGATTTGGCCAATCCAACCACAGCCAGCACCAGGAAGGGACTGCCGGTTTCGCGCCAAATCCACAGCGCCAACAGTGCAACCAACGCGATACAGCACCGCTCTGTCCAACACATGACCCCATCAGCCGCCGCAGGGTCAATCCCCC
>JAZRRQ010000031.1:0-4619 GCA_045650885.1 Vescimonas sp.
CAAAAACCAGATCGAACCTCACGCCCACGGCTGGGGTCCCTACGATATGAACCTCTATCACCTGCCCGAGGAAGAGAAGGCCAAGCTCAGCGCCCTGCCCACCCGTCTGGAGGATGCGCTGGATGCACTGGAAGCCGACCACGATTTCCTGACTGCCGGCGGCGTGTTCCCCGAGCATCTGATCCGCAACTTCATCACCCTCAAGCGTAAGGAGTGCCTGGAGCTGTCCAAGATTCCTCACCCCGCTGAGTTCGACAAATACTTCAACCTGTAAAATCACCTGCCCCAAAAGGCTATTTGCCTTTTGGGGCAATTTTTGCGGCGCGCTGCTATGCACGCACACTTGCGCACCGAGAAGTGTTTTCCATCGCATACACGCCGCTCCGGAAACGGGACTTGACTTTTATTTCGCCGCAAGGGGCGAAACTCTGCAAGTCTTTGGCAATAAAAAAAGAAGCGCTCCTACGGGAGCGCATCTTTTTTTATCGTTGATGTACTTACTTCAAAATCTTGATCACGCCGTGGTCATTGAGGTGCCGCAGAAGGGAAAGGCCAATGGGGAAGCCGAACAGGCCGATGATACCAAACAGCTGCACGCCCACAAACATGCTCGAAAGAGTCACGATGGGGTGCAGACCCAGTTGACCGCCCACGATTTTCGGCTCCACAATGTTGCGGATGACGGTGATCGCCACGTAGATGATCAAAAGCCCCAGCGACAGTTTCAAATCGCCCTGAATGGCGGCCAGAATCGTCCACGGGATCATGACACCGCCGGTACCCAGTACCGGCAGAATATCAAAGATGGAGATCAGCAGCGCCACGACCACCGCGTGTTCCACCTTCACAATACTCAAACCGATGGACAATTCCACAAAGGTAAGCGTCATAATGATGGCGTAGGAGCGGATGCATACCCACAGCGTACCGCCGACATAACTCTTGATCTCCCACAGCAGCGCCTTGGCTTCTGCGCTGATCTGGCGCAGAAAGAAAGTCTTCAGACTCTCGTAGTCGATGGCGATAAAGAAGGCGGTGATGATCATCAAAACCAGATTCAAAAACAGGCCGGGAAGGGAACTGGCGGCACCGGACAGCGCGCTTACCGCAGTACCGGACAGGGAGGAGATCAGGGACCCGGCACTCTCAAGCAGCTGCTGGCCGAGATTTTCCAGCGTGGTAATGACCTCCGGGTCCAGACCGCGGAAGATCTGTTCCAAATTCCTCGTGACTTCTTCAAAGAACGGCAGGGCATGGGTGGTGTACATGGTGGGCAGCAGATTGATGGAGGAAATGAGCCAGTTGACGGCTTTGATGCCGGCCAGTGCCAGCAGCGTGCCGATCGTGGCGAAGAACAGCAGTACCGTCAGGACTGCAGCTGCATTATAGGGAAGCTTGAGCTTTCGATTCAGCCAGCGGATGGGGAAGCGCAGAAAATACGCAATTGCGGCACCGATGATAAAAGGTGCCAGCATCGGCATCGCGTAACGGATGACAATAAAAACCAACGCGGCGATTACGCCGTAGTATGCAAAGGTGAGCAGAAACTTTTTGTATTTCTCCATCATGCCCGTTGTTCTCCTCTCTGTGTGGTATCCTGTTAAAATTTTACGCAAAGTAAGCGCATGTGTCAATCAACAGCGAGAAAGCTTTACGTCTTTTTTACAAAAAAGGACGCACCGAAGGTGCGCCCTTATATGGTATTTACAGTGCCAGACTCCGTTTGACGTAGTCGCAGAACCGCTGTGCTGCCGCGGTCAGCGGCACATCACGCAGCACGCACAGATCCACACTGCGCGCGGGAATAGAGAAGGCGGTCTTCAACTGGCGCAGCTCACCGCGCTCCAGCTCTTTTTGCACAAATTCTTCCGTTACACCAGCCACGCCAAAGCCGATTCCGGCCAGATCCACCAGCAGACTCCGGGCGCCCAATTCGATCTCGGGATCCAGATGCAGTCCGTTCTGCAAAAAGAACTTTTCCAGATACAGGCGGGAAGAGGCCTTGCGATCCAGCAGAATCAGCGGGAATGCGGCAATCTCCTCCAGGGTGTACTCGTGGTCGAAATCGCAGTTGTAGTCTGCTGCCGCCACAAAGATCTGGTGGGTGGAGAAGCAGGGGTAGGTTTCCAGCGATGCTGCCTCCTGGGGACGGCTGGCAAAGGCAATGTCAACCTTACCCGACTGCAGGAGACTGAGGATCTTATGGCTGCGTCCGCTGACGATCTGGATGCGGATGGCCGGATACTGGCGGTGGAAGTTGTCCAGATAGGGCAGCAGGAACTGGCTGGCCACCGTATCGCTGGCGCCGATGGTCAGATGACCCAGCTGCAGCTCGTGGGTCTGAGACAGCTTGGCTTCGCCGGTTTCCAGCAGGCTGATGGCGCTGCGGACATATTCATACAGCATCTTGCCCTCGGCCGTCAGCGTCACACCGCGGGAATTGCGGGCAAACAGGCGCGTCTGCAGCTCCGCCTCCAACTGCTTGATGGACTGGCTGACAGCCGACTGAGAAATGAAAAGAGCCTGTGCCGCAGCGGTAATGTTGCCGGCCTCAGCTACTTCTTTGAATACTTTGTAAAGTTCCAGTTTGACAGACATAGAAAAACCTCATTAGAATGGTTTATTATTAAGAAAACTTCTATCTGTGATAATTATAGCAAATTTTACGAAAAATGCAACCCCCAGTTTTATAATCCGTGCTAATATCGGAAGTGTGATAAAAAAGGACTTTTGGCGCACCAAAAGTCCTTTTTTCATCGTCTTAGATTTTCCCAGATCACAATTTCGCCTCTCTCGCGGGTGCGGTTCAGGTCAATGACGCGCTGGTTTCGGCTGCCGCGGAACTGCAGGGAGATGTCCTTTTGTGCCAGCACAAACCGTCCGTCCACCAGTACGTCAATGTACGAGAGCATCCGGTCGGTGTGTTCCGTCCGGGGGTAAGCCCCCTCATGCAGCAGTTCCTCCTCCAGTCGGAAACCGGTGAAGCACCACACGCTCTTGTGGGGATAGCGCTCTTTCACCCGCTGCAGCAGATTCACCAGCGTGGGCTGGTTTTTCGGCTCAAAAGGCTCGCCGCCCAGCAGCGTCAGACCGTCCACGTAGCCCTTGTCCAGTTCGGCATAGATCTGTGCCTCGGTCTCCTCCGTAAAGGGCTGTCCGAAGCAAAAATCCCACGTCTGGGGCTGGAAACAGCCTTCACAGCGGTTGGTGCAGCCGGAGACAAACAACGTCACCCGCACGCCGGTGCCGTTGGCAATATCGCATGTTTTCAATTCACCGTAGTGCATGGCGCGTCTCCTTTAAGGGGGAGGGGCGGACACTTCGCCCGCCCCATTATTATGTGTCACAGACTTCGCGCCATATGGCGCGAACAAAGTTCCATTCATTTTTTGCGGCGACATGTGCGGCACAAAAAATACTTCTCAGAGCGCAAGTGTCGAAGACAGCCGCATGGCGGCTGGCAAGGCGCCGCAGCGCTCTGCAAAATTCAATCAAAATCGCAAGATTTTGATTGAGGCACTTTACAGGTGCAGTACGCGGTCCTGAATCTCCTGCGTGCGGCCCTGGTTCCAGTACTGGGTACCGATGTAACCGCAGGTACGGCGTGCCACATTCATCTTGTCAGGATCGGTGTTGCCGCACTGGGGGCACTTCCAGATCAGCTTGCCGTCCTCTTCCACGATCTGGATCTCGCCGTCCCAGCCGCACACCTGACAGTAGTCGCTCTTGGTGTTCAGCTCGGCGTAGATGATATTGTCGTAGATGAACTGCATCACGCTGAGCACCGCATCCAGATTGTTCTGCATGTCCGGCACTTCCACATAGCTGATGGCACCGCCGGGGGACAGGTGCTGGAACTGAGCCTCGAATTCCAGCTTGCGGAATGCGTCAATGGGCTCGGTAACGTGGACGTGATAGCTGTTGGTGATGTAACCCTTGTCGGTGATGCCTTCCACCACGCCAAAGCGCTTCTGCAGGCTCTTGGCAAACTTGTAAGTGGTGGACTCCAGCGGCGTACCGTACAGGCTGAAGTCAATGTTGTGCTGTGCCTTCCAGCCGCGGCAGGCGGCGTTGAGCTTGTCCATGATCTCCAGAGCGAAGGGAGTGGCAGAGGGATCGGTGTGAGACTTGCCGGTCATGTACTTCACGCACTCGTACAGGCCTGCGTAGCCCAGAGAGATGGTGGAGTAACCGCCGTAGAGCAGCTTGTCGATAGGCTCGCCCTTCTTCAGACGGGCGCAGGCGCCGTACTGCCACAGGATGGGTGCGGCATCGGACAGCGTACCCTTCAGGCGCTCGTGACGGCACAGGAGGGCCTGATGGCACAGCTCCAGACGCTCCTCCAGGATGCGCCAGAATTTCTCAATGTTGCCGCCGGAGGACAGCGCCACGTCCGGCAGGTTGAGCGTCACCACGCCCTGGTTGAACCGGCCGTAGTACTTGGGCTGGTTGGTCTCGGGATCCACATAGGGGGTCAGGAAGCTGCGGCAGCCCATGCAGGTGTAGCAGTGGCCTTCGCCGTTCTTGTCCACCTTCAGCTCCAGCATCTTCTTCTCGCTGATGTAGTCGGGTACCATGCGCTTGGCGGTGCACTTGGCGGCCAGCTTGGTCAGTTCCCA
>JAZRRQ010000032.1:0-1542 GCA_045650885.1 Vescimonas sp.
ATGGCGGTGCTCCGGATGACCTCAAACAGATCCAGGTTGCCACACTCGATGGCGCCGCCGGTACCCAGCGCCACATTCATGCCGGCTTTTACGCTCTCCAGCACCGGGGTGGTGGGCAGGCCTGCTTTGGCATAGGCCATGGGGGTGGTGGCGGCGGATGCTTTCCGCTTGCCCAGGAGTTTCCGTTCTTCTTCAGACAGGGCAACACAGCCGGCAGCGGTGGCAGGTACGCTGAACACGCCGTGGCAATCCAGCAGTTCTGCCGGGCCAAGACCGGTGCGATCCAGGCACTCCTCTGCTTCTGCGGCGGTCTCCGCCAGATGGAGCTGGAAGCCCAGACCCTTTTCCTTTGCGTAGGCGGACAGGCCCTCCCACAGCTTGTGGTTGCTGGTGTACTCGGCGTAGATGCCGGCATCGATCCGGATGCGGCCGTCCTCGTGACCGTGCCACTTGTCGGTGACCCGGCACAGCTCCTGGCACTGCTCGTCGGTGTCGAAGTCGAAGTCCTCGCTCTGGTCGATGAATCGGTAGGCCGACAGCGCCAGATTGGCCTTGATGCCGGCTTCAGCTACGGCCTCGGCAGTGGCGTTGGGGTAGTAGTAGAGGTCGGATACGGAGGTGATGCCAAAGCGCAGGCACTCGGCGATGCCCAGCAGGGCGGCAGCCTTGGCGCTGCGGCTGTCCAGCTTATCCTCCTTCATCAGCTGCTGATCCAGAGCCTCGGCACGGGCGGAATCGTCCAGCAGGCACCGCAGGGCGGTGGTGGCCAGGTGGGTGTGGCAGTTCACAAGACCGGGGATTGCCACCATGCCGGTACCGTCGATGATGGTGGCAGGCGGATCTGCAGGCGGCTGCTTGGCAAGGTATACGATCTTGCCACCCTCGATGCCGATGTAAGCACCGAACAGCACATCCATTTTTTCGTTCATAGTCACCGCAGTGACGTTGGAGATCAAAGTATCCACAGTTAAGGCTTCCTTTCTTTTGAAACCGGGTGGTTTTTAATTGACAATTGACAATGGGGAGCGATGGGAGCGCCGCCAGCGGCGGAAGAAGCGACCTGAGCGAGTGGCAGCGGTCGGGGTGCAACGCAGCCGTGTCATCGACAAGGCGCACACCGGGCACCGCAACGGGACAATTATTTTCCATCCATCATACAACAGATGTCATTGCGAGGAGCGTGGTGCTCCGCGCAGCGAATGAAAAATACCAATGCTTGCCGGGGGCAAGCATACCTTGATTCACGCGACGTGGCAATCTCAACGAATTACCCCGGAGATTCCCACGACCAGTGTGCGCACTGGTCTCGGAATGACACGGTTTTCGATACCCACCGCGATAATTTTAATCATTTCCCAAAGGGAAATACCACAATTGTCAATTATCAATTGTCAATTGACAATTCTCACAGCAGGGAGAACAGTTCCTCTTTTTGGCGCAGGACGGAGTCCAGCTGCTCGATATACTGTTCGGGGAATTTGGGGTTGTGGAAGCGCTGCAAGGTGCCGTCGGGCAGGTTGACTTTGTTCATGCCGCCGCCAC
>JAZRRQ010000033.1:0-14340 GCA_045650885.1 Vescimonas sp.
CTCGGGCTTCTCCTGCATCAGGGTGCGGTACTTGGTCTCCTTCAGGCCGCCGACCCAACCGGAGTGGGTGCGATACAGCTTCTGATCCAGCTTCTTGCCGGTCAGAACAGCCTTGGCAGCGTTGATCACGATGACGTTGTCACCGCAGTCAGCGTGGGGGGTGTAGGTAACTTTGTCCTTGCCGCGCAGCAGGTTGGCGACGATGACGGCAGTCTTGCCCAGGGGCAGACCGGCGGCATCAACGACGTACCACTTACGCTCAACGGAGCCCTTCTTTTCCATAAAAGTGGACATGTGTTTTTCCTCCAGTTTATATATTGTAATTGCTTTACATTTTCAGACGCTCTTGTTACAATAAACGCAGAAAAAGCGCATTGCTCAAATCGCGCAAGGATATTTATAACATAGGGGAAAACAGATGTCAACATCGTTTTTATTTAGAATATAAACATCTGCTGTTTTCTCTTAAATGCTCTTGTTTTCTCGCGTTTTCTCAAAGGGCAAATGAAAATTTCTTTCGGAGGACGAAAAATGCAGCATATTTTGTCTCTGACGCGCCGCTGCGTGGAGGATTATAACATGATCGAAGCCGGCGAGCGCATCGCTGTGGGCGTGTCCGGCGGCAAGGACAGCATGCTGGCGCTGGCGGCTCTGGCGCAGCTGCGCCACTTCTATCCCAAGCCCTTCGAACTGGAGGCCATCACGCTGGAAATGGGCATGCCGGGTATGGATTTTACTCCCGTTGCGGAGTATTGCGAACAAATCGGCGTACCTTACACCCGCATTCAGGTGCCGGTTTACCAGATCGTTTTTGAAGAGCGTAAGGAGAAAAACCCCTGCTCGCTGTGCGCCAAGATGCGCCGCGGCAGCCTCAACACGGCGCTGGTGGAGAAGGGCATCCGCAAGATCGCACTGGGTCATCATTACGATGACGCGGTGGAGACGCTGCTGATGAACCTCCTGTTTGAAGGGCGCATCGGCTGCTTCCAGCCGGTGACCCATCTGGACCGGATGGACGTGATGCAGATTCGGCCCTTGCTCTACTGCCATGAGGACGAGATCCGCCGCACGGTGGACAAGCTGCAGCTGCCCATTATCCACAATCCCTGTCCTGCCGACGGTTCCAGCCGCCGTCAGGAAGTGAAGGGGCTGCTGGTGCAGCTGGAGGGCAAGTACCCTGATTTGAAGAAGAAACTGTTTGGTGCAATACAGAGATACCCGTTGTATGGGTGGAATCTTAATGAAGAGGAGAGATAACATGAAAAAGACAAAATCTCCCTACGCCCTGGGTGGGCGGACTTGGGCGGCCGTATTGATCTTCGGTCTGTTCGGTCAGATCGCATGGGTCATCGAGAACATGTATTTCAACGTGTTCCTGTACAACACCATCTCCGGCGATACGGCGATGATCGCCGCCATGGTGTCGGCCAGCGCCATTACCGCCACGGTAACTACGCTGGTGATGGGCGCGCTGAGCGACAAGCTGGGACGCCGCAAAGCCTTCATTGTGGTGGGCTATCTCCTGTGGGGCATCAGCATCGCCCTCTTTGCCTTCGTCCGCCAGTATCCCGGCCGCGCCGTCTCGTGGGATGTGGCGGCAGCCGCCGGCGTTCACGCCACGGCCATGCTCGTGGTCGTTTTGGACTGCGTGATGACCTTCTTCGGCTCTACCGCCAACGACGCCGCCTTCAACGCATGGGTCACCGACGTGACGGTGCCGGAGAACCGTGGCCGTGTGGAAACGGTGCTGGCAGTATTGCCGCTGGTGGCCATGCTGGTGGTGTTCGGCGCGCTGGACGGTCTGACCCAGAGCGGTAACTGGTCTACCTTCTTCCTGGTGGTGGGCGGCATGACGCTGGTGGGCGGCCTGCTGGGTATCTTTTTCCTCAAAGAGCCTGCCCGGACGCAGCGCAGCGCCGAACCCTACTTTGCCAACATCATCTACGGTCTGCGGCCTTCCGTGATCCGTGCCAATCCTGCGCTGTACATCTCCCTGACGGCTCTGGCCATCTACTCCATGAGCCAGCAGGTGTATATGCCCTACCTCATTATTTACATCCAGCGCTTCCTCGGCATCACCGACTATGTGATTTTGCTGGGCGGAGTGCTGATCCTCAGCTCCGTGGTGTCGGTGCTGATGGGTAAAACGGTGGACAAGTACGGCAAGCTCCGCTGCCTGACTCCTGCGGCGGCTGTTGGCTTTGCCGGTCTCGTGCTGATGTATTTCGCCCGCAGCCAGTGGTTCGTGTTCGTGGCAGGCGTTGTGATGCTGGGCGGCGGTATGGTGGTGGCGGCCTGCTGCCAGGGCCTGATCCGCGACTATACGCCGGAGGGCAAAGCCGGTCTCTTCCAGGGTATCCGCATCCTGTTTCAGGTTCTTATCCCTATGGTTACCGGCCCCTACATCGGTGTGGCGGTGATCCGCAACACCGGCATGACCTATGAAGAACTGGGTACCGTCAAGCAGGTGCCCACGGCGGAGATCTTCCTGGCTGCCGCCATCGTGCTGGTGCTGTTGGTAGTACCGGTGAAGCTGTTGAAAAAAAGAACCGCTGCGGAAAGGAGCGCTAAGTAATATGAGAGACCTTTACACCCCCTGGGGCGAAACGTTGGACAAAACTTGTCCGCTGCCGGAATATCCCCGCCCCCAGCTCAGACGTGACAGCTATCTTAACCTCAACGGTCTGTGGAACTATACGCTGCAGGACGGTGAGGAGTATACCAAAAATAAAACAGGCACCATTTTGGTGCCTTTCTCCCCGGAGAGTTTCCTCTCCGGCTGCGACTTCCAGCTCAAAAGCGGTGAAACGCTGTGGTATGAGCGCAGCTTCACGCTGCCTGATGGCTTTCGCCGTGACCGGGTGATCCTCCACTTCGGCGCGGTGGATCAGACCTGCCGCGTGCTGGTGAACGACCGCGAGGTGGGCGGCCACGAGGGCGGCTACCTGCCCTTCGCGCTGGATATCACTGCCGCTCTTGTGGATGGTGAAAACCGCCTGACGGTGGCTGTCAACGACAAGACCGATGCAAGCCCTCACGCTTACGGTAAGCAGCGCTACGACCGCGGCGGCATCTGGTACACCGCCCAGAGCGGCATCTGGCAGACGGTGTGGATGGAGAGCGTGCCGGAGAACTATGTGACGTCCATCGAGCTGACCCCCGATTTTGACAACAAAAAGCTTTTGTGGAAGATTCACGCCGCCAACGCCGCCGGTGCCCATGTGGTGGTGCGCTGCAACGGTGAATGCATTGCCGAGGACTGGGCTGACGAGAATGGTTGCGGTGATAGCCTCATCCGAGAGGAATATTTCCGTCCCTGGAGTCCGGAAGATCCCTTCCTCTATGATGTAGAGATCGACCTGTCCGGCGGCGATCGGGTGGAGAGCTATTTCGGTATGCGCAAGTTCTCCATCGTAGAGCATGAGGGGAACCGCGTACTGGCGCTGAATAATCAGCCCTACTTCCAGCACGGCCTTCTCGATCAGGGTTACTGGTCCGACGGCCTGTATACGCCTCCCAGCGACGAGGCCATGATCTGGGATATCCAGACCATGAAGGATCTGGGCTTCAACATGCTGCGCAAGCACATTAAGATTGAACCCATGCGCTGGTACTATCACTGTGACCGGCTGGGCATGATTGTCTGGCAGGACATGGTCTGCGGCGGCAAATATTTCGTGCCCATGACCCAGCAGTATCTGCCCTTTATCGGCATCCACCTGAAGGATGACCGCCACTATTCCTGGATGGGCCGTGGTGACGCGGCCGGACGGCTGCAGTTTGAGTCCGATCTGGACGAGACGGTTCACGCATTGTATAATTGCGTCTCTCTCGGTCTGTGGGTGCCCTTCAACGAAGGTTGGGGTCAGTTTGATTCCCTGCGCATCACCCAGCGGCTGCGCCAGCTGGACAATACCCGGCCCATTGACCATGCCAGCGGCTGGAACGATCAGGGCGGCGGCGATCTGAAGAGCCGCCACATCTACTTCCGCGCCGTGAAGATGAAGAATGACCATAAGCGCGTGCTGGCGCTCACCGAGTTTGGCGGCTACAGCTTGCCGGTGGCGGAGCATTACACCACCGACAAGGAGTTCGGCTACCGCTCCTACAAGGATGTGGAAAGCTGGATGGACGCGCTGGAGAAGCTGTATGAGGATGAGATCATTCCGCTGGTGAAGGCACAGGGCTTGTCGGCCACCGTGTATACTCAGGTCAGCGATGTGGAGGACGAGGTCAACGGCCTTGTCACCTACGACCGCAAGGTGGTCAAAGCGGATACGGAGCGTATGCTGCGTATTGCCGCAAAACTGAAATTCTAAGGAGGCGTTACCATGGGCCACATTCCCGGCGGCGATACCGCCGCGCTGGACCTTCTGACCTTTGACGAGGCGCTCTCCGCCGCGCTTCTGCCCCGGGAGGACTACGATGTGGAGCGCTGGCTCTACGTACCCAATACATACGGTGAGTATCGTTACGTGCTGGGGACCCGAGGTGAGAGACCTCTGATCTGCATGGGCATCAATCCCTCCACCGCCGCACCGGACGATCTGGACAATACCCTCAAGTCGGTCCAGCGCATTGCCCTTGCCAACGGGTTTGACAGCTTCCTGATGTTCAATGTCTACGCCCAGCGGGCCACCGATCCCGACAGCATGGAGCGCGAGTGTAACCCTGAGCTTCACGCGCAGAATCTGGCGGCGTTTCGGTATTTGCTGAGCCTGCACCCCCAGCCTTGTGTGTGGGCGGCCTGGGGCGCCATTATTGAAAAGCGGGGATATCTTCGTGACTGTCTCCTTGATCAGATCGCCGCAGGCCGTGAGGCCGGTGCCCGGTGGTTTACGGCAGGCCCCATCTCCAAGAAGGGTCACCCCCATCATCCGCTGTACCTGCGCAAGGATGCGGCGCTGGATCCCTTTGATCCGGAAAAGTACTGCCGCGAGATCCTGGGTGCGCTGTGACTATGTAAGAACCCACTGCAAAAGGACCAATAAACCGAAACCCGGCAGACCGAGAACGCCGATGGTCAGCGTGTTGAACAGGTTCAGACCGAGAGAAATCCCGGTAAAGGCAGCGCTCTGGCGCACCAGCCACAGTGCGCCGAAGCCCAGCGCGGCGTTGCACAACAAACGCAGTGCAATCTTCAGCGGTGTGGACAGTAAACGCAGACAGGCCATCGCCAAAAAGGCGATGACCAGTCCCAGGGCGAGTTTTTCTATAGTTGACATGCCGCGCCTCCCTTCATGGCGGCAGCCGCCACGCAGGGCGCGTCTGCCGCGGCGCTGCGCTCTTTGATGCGGCGCAGCAGATAGTTGTAGCGAGCCTTCAGCGCGTTGATCTCATAGACGCAGGCTTCGATCAGTTCCGGCTCGCTGACATAGTTGAATCTTTCATAGGCCTCGCGTAAGGCCTGGTTGGCAGCATACAATTCCTGCTGCAGTTGGGTCTGTGCGCTCTGGTGTGCATCGGTGCGCCGTTTTCCCATGTTGTACTCCCTTCCGGCTATTGCCTGTACCATAGTGTACGGTTAGTTTGGACAAATATGCCCGTCTTTAACCAACGGCGGCAAAATTTCCCCTCGAGAGGAGCGGTTTGAATGGATCATGAACTGTATATGCGTCAGGCATTGGAACTGGCGCGGGAGGCGGCATGGGCCGGCGAGGTGCCGGTGGGCTGCGTCATCGTCCATGAAGGACGTGTCATCGGTCGGGGCCGCAACCGCCGGGAGGAGAAACAGGCCGTCTATTCCCACGCGGAGATGGAGGCCATGGCCGAAGCCAATGCCGTTCTCGGCTCGTGGCGGCTGGAGGATTGCACCCTCTATGTGACGCTGGAACCCTGTCCCATGTGTGCCGGAGCCATCATCAACGCCCGCATCCCCCGTGTGTTCTATGGCGCCCGGGATCGGGAGATGGGCGCTTGCGGCGGCGTGCTGAACCTGTTTATGGAGCGCTTCCCCCACCGCCCGGCGCTGGTGGGTGGCATTCTGGCCGAGGAGTGCCGGGAGGTGCTGACGGATTTTTTCAGGGGCTTGCGGAAATAAATTTTAGATTTAATACTTTTGTAACAAAATCTTGCGAACTTTTTTAACAACCGCCTGTTAACTTAATACTTGCAAGAGACAAAACTTTTTTCATCAATCTTCCTACCATATAAAGCGGAGTGCCGAATGGCTCTCCGCTTTATGGTTTTTATAGGGTATGTTCCACCGCTGCCGGTCATAGAATAGGCCATCCATACCAAAGAGGAGGGCAACATATGAAAGACTGTGTGGCGGCGGCGCTGATTTTGCTGGCGATGCTGTTTGGCCTGCCGTGGCTGCGAGACCAGCAGGAGCCGGTAGGGGAACAGGAGGACAGTCCGCCTGCTGCAGAGCAGACGCAGCGGCTGGACGAGCAGGTAATGCTGACTGTGTGGGACGGTGAAGCTGTGCAGGAGATGACGGTGGCGGAGTATCTGCCCGGCGTAGTGCGGGGGGAGATGCCCGCCACTTTTGAAGGAGAGGCGCTCAAGGCGCAGGCGGTAGCAGAGCGTACCTACATTTATTATAAGGTGACCACCGGCAGCAAGCCGGGGCATCCCGATGCGGCGGTTTGCATGTCGCCGGCGTGCTGCAGCGCCTACACCGATGCCCAGTCTGCCGCCATCCGGTGGGGTGACAAGGCGGAGGCATATGAGCAGAAGATCCTACAGGCAGTGGCGGATACGGATGGGCAGGTGCTGCTGTACGCCGGCGAGCCCATCCTGGCGGCGTTTCACTCCTCCTCCGATGGCGTGACGGCTGCGTCCGGTGACGTGTGGGTAAAGGATTTGCCCTATCTTTCCAGCGTGGCAAGTCCTGAGAGTGAGGAGTCGGTACCCAACTATTACAGCGTCAAAACCTTCGCCGCCGAGGAGTTTTGCCGCATATTCACCGAAGCCTACCCCCAAGCGCAGTTCGCGGAGCGTGCGGAGGATTGGATCGGCGACTTGACCCTCAACGGCTCGGGGCGGGTGGAAACACTCAGCATCGGCGGCGTGACGGTGGAGGGAACCGAGGTACGCAGCCTGTTTGGTTTGCGCTCGGCATCTTTTACGGTGGAGGTGTCGGCGCAGGAGGTAACCTTTCGTGTCACCGGGTACGGACACGGCGTGGGTATGAGTCAATACGGAGCCAACGAACTGGCGCGGCAGGGGAAAACATGGCAGGAGATCCTGCACTGGTATTATACCGATGTGAGCATCGATGCATGGATGCCGAAAGACTATACAAACTGAAAAGCTTGTGGTATGATATATGCGGAAAAATTTACAGTTCGTTCAGGAAAGTGTGGCAAAAGCCGCTATAATAGGACAATAAGAAAATCGGCAAAATGCCACAAAAGAGAAACGGGAGGTCGTGACGATGGCACGCAACATTCTGGTCGTGGAAGACGACCGCAATATTTCCGAACTGATCCGTATGTATCTGGAAAAAGAGGGCTTTGAAGTCCGTATGGCTTATGACGGCGGCAAGGCTGTGGAGGAATTTGAGAAAGAACAGCCTGATATGGTGCTGCTGGATATCATGCTGCCGGTACTGGACGGCTGGCAGGTATGCGCACGGATCCGCCAGAAGGCCAAGACTCCCATCATTATGCTCACCGCCAAGAGCGATGTTACCGATCGCATCACCGGTCTTGAGATGGGTGCCGACGACTATCTGGTCAAGCCTTTCGAGATGAAGGAGCTGATGGCCCGCATCAACGCCGTGCTGCGCCGCAGCGAGATTCCCGATGACACCAGAAAACGTCTGACCTTCGATAAGCTGGTGATCAATCTGGACAGCTACGAGCTGTCGGTGGACGGCAAGGCGGTGGATACGCCTCCCAAAGAGCTGGAACTGCTGTACCATCTGGCGTCCACGCCCAACCGGGTGTATACCCGCAACCAACTGCTCGACGAGGTGTGGGGTTTTGACTATTTCGGCGATTCCCGTACCGTGGACGTACACATCAAGCGCCTGCGCGAGAAGGTAGAAGGTGTCAGCGACCAGTGGGAGCTCAAGACCGTCTGGGGTGTGGGCTATAAGTTTGAAGTGAAGCAATGAGCGGCAGAAAGATTAGGCATAAAAGCCTTTACTGGCAGCAGTTCATGCTGACGGCAGGTCTGGTGATGCTGACTCTGGTGTTGCTGGGCGTGTCCTTCTTTTCCCTGAGCTATAACTATACCCTGTCGCAGCGGCGGGAGGAGATGCAGACACGCGCCACGCTGGTGGCTCGCATGTCTGTGGATTTTCTGCGCTCGGAAGTAAGCAGCGACGTACAGAAGAACCTGCAGGATCTGGCCGGCGTGGCTTCGCTGATGTCGGATGTAAACTTTCTGATCTGCAACGAGCAGGGCAATGTGCTGCTGACCTCCGATGAGCGGCTGGTGGGCCGTGTGGTGACACTCTCGCCGGATATTATGAGCCGTATCGTGGAAAAAGATGTGTACGAAGGCGCCCACACAGTGGGTGTGTATGAACACAAGCAGGTGGTAGTGGGTGTGCCTGTTACCGACGGCGATAAGCTGCTGGGCTTTGTGCTGGCGGTGACGGAGACCACGGAACTGATGGAGATGTGGCGCTCGTTTTTGGGCCTGTTCCTGATGACCTCGGTGATTATTATGCTGGTGTCCTTTGTGGCTACCTCCTTTGTATCTATGCGTCACGCCCGGCCTATTGAGGAGATGGTGCGGGCTACCCGTGCCTATGCCGACGGCGACTTCGCCGTGCGCATCAGTACCGATGATCTGGGTGAGGAGATGGGTGAACTGGCGGTGTCTTTCAACTCTATGGCCGACTCTCTGGCCGAGACGGAGCGGCAGCGCCGTGATTTCATCGCCAATGTGTCCCACGAGCTGAAAACACCCATGACCACCATTGCCGGTTATACCGACGGTATTCTGGACGGGACCATCCCGCCCCAGAAGTCCCGGCAATACCTGCAGATCATTTCCGACGAGAGCCGCCGGCTGAGCCGACTGGTGCGGCGCATGCTGGATATTTCTCAGATCCAGTCGCTGGAGATGAAGATGGCGCAGTTTGATCTGTGCGAGAGTATGCGTCTGGCACTTTTGAGTATGGAGCAGCGGATCCTGCAGCGCCAACTGGACGTGGAGGCGGACATTCCCGAAGACTCCGTGCTGGTGCTGGGCGACAACGATCTGATTACGCAGGTGATCTACAACCTGCTGGAGAACGCCACCAAGTTTGCAGCCCCTGACTCTACCTTGTATCTGGGCCTGTCCATGCAGGGTGACAAGGCGGTGGTGACGGTGCGCAACGCCGGATTGACCATTGCGCCGGAGGAGATCCCGCGCCTGTTTGAGCGGTTCCACAAGTCTGACAAGTCCCGCAGTGTGGACAAGGATGGCTACGGACTGGGACTATACATTGTCAAAACCATTGTGGAACAGCATAAAGAGACTATTTCCGTGACCAGCGAGGATGGCGTGACGGCTTTCAGCTTTACCATGCAGACGGTGCGGTGACGGATGAGAAATATGGAGAGGAAAACCCTATGTTCGAGGAAAAGAGAGAGAATCACGAGGTGCTGAGCGAGCCGGCGGCCGAGCCGCAGGAGGTCGTCTCCTGGTATATCCCCAAAAGCCGGGAAGGTCAGGAGGTCGTCAGCTATTACGTGCACACCAAACCTCTGCCCGGTAAAAAAGAGCAGGCGGAGAAACCGAAGAAAAAACGCCGCGGTCTGTGGATCTTCATGGGTTGTCTGAGTGTGCTGGTCGTGGTGGTGGCTGTGGCGGTAATCGCCACGTTCTCCGGCAAGGAAGAGCCGACGCCGGGAAATCCAATGCCCGATGACGGCGATGCCAGCAGCATCATCCATCTGGGCGGTCAGGTGGAGACCACTATCCCCACCATTAAAGCGCCCAAGGGGCTGCGGCTGGAGATCGACAATACCCACGGCGAAACGCTGACCACCCAGCAGGTGTATGCCAAGGTTAACCCCTCGGTGATCACGGTGGTGGCAGACGACCACATCGGCTCCAGCGTGGGTACCGGTGTGATCATGACCTCCGACGGATATTTTCTGACCAACGCTCACGTCATCGACGGAGCAAAAAGCTGCTGGATCATCCTGTCCACCGGTGTGACGTACGATGCCAAGCTCATCGGCTATGATGCGCTGCAGGATCTGGCGGTGCTCAAGGCAGTGGATGCCAAGAATCTGCCGGCAGCTACCTTCGGTAACTCCGATAATGTGGTGGTGGGCGATACGGTGTACGCCATCGGTAACCCTCTGGGTGTGGAACTGCGCGGCACGCTGACGGACGGCATCATCTCCGCTGTCAACCGCGATGTGGAGATGGAGGGACGGACGCTGACGCTGCTGCAGACCAATGCCGCCCTCAATAGCGGCAATTCCGGCGGCCCGCTGATCAACCAGTACGGTCAGGTCATTGGTATCAACGTGATGAAGATGACCAACACCAATCTGGAAATAGAGGCCACGGTGGAAGGTCTGGGCTTTGCCCTGCCTATCAGTGACATGGCTTTTGTGGTCAACGACATTCTTGCCCACGGCTACTTCCGCGGCACACCCACCATCGGCATTATGGTGGTGGCCAAGGCCGACCAGACCGGCCGGACGTATGTGGAGGTCCAGTCGGTGGTGGAGGGTTCCGGCGCCGAGGAAGCAGGACTGCAGGCCGGTGACATCATTCTGGCCGCCGACGGTGTAGATGTGGCGCTGACGGGCGATCTCTTGATGGTGCGGCGCAATCACGGCGTGGGTGATACGGTGGTGCTGACCATCCAACGGGGCGATCAGGTTTTTGACGCCGAAGTGGTGTTGGGCAGCGACCGCGACTAAAAAAAGAAAAACAGCGCACCCCGGCGGTGCGCTGTTTTGATATCAAAAAAGAGAGAAGTGTACATATGAAGATCTTCAAAAAGATACTGAAAATTCTCCTCTGCACCGTGCTGGTGCTTGCGCTGCTGACCGGATATCTCTACTGGGAAGTAACGCGCAAGACGGGGGTAGATCCCGTGGAAACGGACGGCGCGGAAAACAGCCTCATTACGCCGCTGGGTACCACCATGCTGTCGGGACATCGCAGCGGAGGCGGTATCGCCCCGGAAAATACGATGATGGCGTTTCAAAACTGTGTCAACAGCAGCGCCTATCAGCTGGACATCTTTGAGTTTGACATTCATCTGACATCCGATGGCATCCCTGTGCTGATCCACGATGGTACGCTGGACCGCACCAGTGACGCGGTGGCGGTGTTTGGTGCGGAGAACGTGAAGGTGGGTGAGAAGACACTGGCGGAACTCAAGCAGCTGAACATGGGCGCCAAATTCAAAAATGATGATGGCCAGATGCCCTTTGCAGACCTTGTCGGTGATGCTGTACCGGAGGAGCTGCGGATCGTCACACTGGAGGAGGCGCTGGCTTATCTGGAGAGCAGCGGACAGCCTCACTATATCATCGAGATTAAAAACAGCGGCGAGATCGGATACAAGGCCGCCGACATCCTGTACGCTACGCTGCAAAAGTACGGTGCGCTGGAGCGCACTGTGGTGGGTACCTTCCACAACGAAATTACCGCCTATGTGGACACCACCTATCCCGACATGCTGCGCTCGGCCGGATTTAATGAGGTGATCGAGTTCTATCTCTACTCCCTCGTGAAGCTGGAGAAGAAGGAAGGCTGGCCCTTCGTGGCGCTGCAGATTCCTACCACTAACTATACGGTGAATCTGGGTACCAGTCGTCTGGTGAACTACGCCCATAAGTACGACATCGCCGTGCAGTACTGGACCATCAATGACAGTGAGGAGATGGCGTATCTGCAGTCCATCGGTGCCGATGCTATCATGACCGACGTGCCGGACAAGGGCGCGCAGGTACTGAATCAACCGTAAAGAACATTCAAAAAAGTGAGCATCCTGCAGGATGCTCACTTTTTTTGTTTCGTCTGCCAAAAGGTCATCAGACCTGTGAAGAAAAGAAACAGACCGAAGGGACGGCGCAGCACGTCCACATCTACCGCCGTGGCCAGCCATGCCGCCGCGGCCGCCGCCACAAGGCCTGCGGGTACTGCCTGCCGGATGGCGGTTTTGTCCAGTAAGCCGTTCTTGCGGTGAAAGAGCAGTCCTGCCCCCGCCGTGGGCAGGAAATAGAGGAGGTTGATCCCCTGTGCTGCCGTCTGTTCCACCCCCAGAAAAAGGGTCATGATGAGCAGGAGCAGCGTGCCGCCGCCTACGCCCCAGGCTGAGAGGATGCCTGTCCCAAAGCCCGCCAGCAGAGGGAGAAGCCACGCCGTCATACAAGATACCTCGCGCCGCCGTAGAGGAGAAAGGCGGCAAAGATCCGCCGCAGCCACACCGTGGGCACGCGGTCCATGGTGCGTCCGCCCACCCAGCCGCCGGCGAGGCCGCCCACGAGATAGGGGAGGGCCACCAGCCAGTCAAGACCGCCGCGGAAGAGATAAACGGCGGCGGAGAGGACGCAGAAGGGAAGGATCACCGCCACGCAGGTGGCAAAGGCGCGTTTTTCCTCCATGCCGCACCAGCGCGTCAGCAACGGCACCACTGCCATGCCGCCGCCACCGCCGAAGAGCCCGTTTACCAACCCGCCGGCAGCGCCGGTGAGCCGCAGTTTCCACTTGTCGCTCATGCCGCCACCTCCTGCAGATGTAATTGTCCGGGACGCTTTCTCGCGTGTCATAAGAGAAATCGTCCCGAACACAAAAAGGTTTCACCGAATTTTGCTCCGCGCACGGAGCAAAATAAAGTAAAATCATGTTTTGTCGCGACATGTGCGCGACAGAACATGTTCCAGTAAAAATCGGAGATTTTTACTGATACTTCTTAAAGCTCTGGCAGTCGGTGCACTGGTCCATGGCGGGGTTGGTCTCGTGGGTGCCTACGCGGATGCTGTTCAGGCCGCAGTAGTTGACATCCTTGCAGTGGTGAGCGCAGCTGGTCACGGAGCACTCGATACCGTTGTTGGGGGTGCAGCTGCAGCCGTCGTTGGTACAATTGGCGTTCATAGTTCATTCCTCCGAAAAAATAAAAGTAAGCAGGCAAAAGCGCCTGCTTACAGTGTGTGCATCCAAACGGAGAATATGCAATTTTTATATACCCAACAGCATAGAGGCAAAGCGGAAGTAGATCAGCAGGCTCGTGGCATCCACGATGGTGGAAATGAAGGGACTGGCCATGACGGCGGGGTCCAGACCGATCTTCTCGGCCAGAATGGGCAGGCTGCAGCCCACACACTTGGCAAACACCACCACGAACAGCACCGTCAGACACACCACGGCACAAACCGGCAGCGTGACTTCTGCGTTGCCCAGCAGCATGCGGTCGACGAGCAGCATCTTCAAAAAGTTGGCGGCGGCCAGACACGTGCCGCAAACGAAGGAGACGCGCAGTTCTTTCCAGATAACCTGCAGCACATCGGAGAAGTCCACCTCATCCAGACTCAGGGCGCGGATCACCGCAACGCTGGCCTGCGTGCCGGAGTTACCGCCGGTACCGGAGAGCATGGGGATATAGGCGTTGAGCACCAGACAGGCGGCCAGAGCTCCTTCATAGTGACTGAGCATCATCCCGGTGAAAGTGGCCGAGAGCATCAGGATCATCAGCCAGGGGAGACGGGCCTTCCAGGTGTCGAAGACGCCGGTGCGAAGATACGGTTTGTCCGAGGGCAGCATAGCGGCCATCAGCTCGATATCCTCGGTGGTCTCTTCTTCGATGACGTCCATGGCATCGTCGACTGTGATGATACCCACCAGGCGCTTTTCCTTGTCCACAACGGGCATGGACAGGAAGTCGTAACGGCTCAGTGCCTGGGCGACTTCTTCCTTATCGTCCATGGTGGTGGCCCAGATCAGGTCGGTGTCCATCAGATCTTCGATGAGGTTATCCTCTTCGGCCAACAGCAGTTCGCGCACCGACAAAACGCCCAGCAGCTTGCGCTGCGGGTCGGTGACGTACAGGGTGTTGATGGTCTCCATCTCGCCGCCGACACGGCGGATGCGTTTGAAGGCGTCGGCCACCGTCATGTCCTTTTTCAGGGACAAAAACTCCATGTTCATGATGGAGCCGGCGGAATCCTCCGGGTACTGGAGGATCTCGTTCATGGCCTTGCGCATTTCGGGTGCGGCGCGGTCAAGAATACGGATAACCACGCTGGCGGGCATCTCCTCAATGATGTCCACGGCGTCGTCCAGATACAGCTCGTCCAGCACTTCCTTCAGCTCGGTGTTGGAAAAGCCGTTGATGAGCATCTCCTGGCTGTCACTCTCCAGCTCGACGAAAACTTCGGCGGCCGTCTCCTTGGGCAGCAGGCGGAACAGCAGGGGCATGTGCTC
>JAZRRQ010000034.1:0-4922 GCA_045650885.1 Vescimonas sp.
GCCGGTATGCCCAAAGAGCAGCTGCTGCCGCTGATCGTCACCAATGTGGCGGTGACGCTGGTGAAGGTGGTGGCCATCGCCGCCGCTGTGTGGCTGGTTCGTTTTCTGGTCGCCAAGTGGAATAAGCGTGATCGATGAAAAGGAGAAACTGACCCCATGAAAGATAAGAAGGAAAACGAGGGCAAAGTCCAGTACCTGCCGATTTTTATGAGCATCGGCCTCTCCATCGGCATGGCCATCGGCGCCGGTTTCGGGAATATCTCCATCGGTATGTGTGTCGGCATGGCCATCGGTGTGTCCGTCGGTGCCGCGCTGGACGCGCAAAACCGCAAAAAGGAAAATGACATCCCGGAAGAGAATGAAGAAGAAACCGACCTGTGAGTCTCTCACAGGTCGGTTTTATTTATAAAATGCGAAAGCTGTTGCGGTAGTATTCGATGACACCGTCCTCCTGCAGACGGCTGAGCTCCCGGCTCAATGCGCTGCGGTTCACCGCCAGAAAGTCCGCCAGCTGCTGGCGGGTGAAGGGGATGGTGAACACCGCTGTGGCCGCTTTTTTCTGCTCGTCGCGCAGATACAGCAGCAACCGCCGCCGCAGACTGGGCTCGGCCAGATAGTTCAGCCGCTGGCGCAGCGCCCAGAACTTTTCCGACGCCTCCTGCAGCAGGTTGCGCCGCAGCAGCGTGTGACAGGGACAGCAGGACGAGCAGCTGCTCAAAATGTTGTCCACCGGCAGATACAGGACGTCTGCTTCCTCCGTCGCCTGCAGCGACACGGGACTGGGCTGGCCGGCCGCCATCAGCAAATCGCCGAACACGCCGCCCACCGTCTGCCGCGCCACCAGCTGCACACTGCCGTCGGCGCGGTACTGTACCGCATCCACCACGCCTCGCAGCACGATGCCGGCCTGACTCACCACTTCGCCCTGCTGCCAGAGAAAGGCACCCTTACCGTAGGTGCGCACCGGCGCACCGAGACAGCGCACCAGCTGCCGGATCTCCTCTTCACTCATGCCGCGGAAGAGGGAGGAGGACTGCAAAATTTTCACGGGAATCTCCATGGAAAACCACTCCTTTTGTTGCCGAAGCAACCACTTCTGTCTGACCATATGATACGATAGAAGTAAGAAAAAAGCAACAAAGGAAGGTCTTATTATGAAGAAAAAAGTTCTCTGGCTTACCTCCACCGCCATGATGATCGCCGTGCTGGTGGCGCTGCAGTATATCACCAAGCCTCTGGGCCAGCTGGTCACCGGCTCGTGCGTCAATCTGGTGCTGGCCGTCACCGCGCTGGTGGTGGGTCTGTCCGGCGGCGTGACGGTGGCGCTGGTTTCTCCTGTGATGGCGTATCTGCTGGGTATTGCACCCCAGATTCTGACCGTACCTGCCATCATGGTGGGCAACACCGTGTTTGTGGTGATGCTGTACCTGCTGGTCAGCCGCAGCGAGGGTAAGGCGTCTGTGCAGATCGTGGGCTGGATCCTGGCCGCCGTTGCCAAGTTCGCAACCCTTTATTTCATCGTGGCCAAGCTCATCTGCGGCGTGCTGGCATCGTCTCTGCTGGCCTCCGGCGCGCTGAAAGAGCCTATGCTCAAGGCGCTGCCCGCCACCTTCTCCTGGCCCCAGCTGATCACTGCCCTCATCGGCGGCGGCATCGCCCTGGTGATCGTGCCGGTCATCCGCAAGGCCATCAAAAAGTGAGTGTTCTTCATTTCCTTTTTTCGTGCTGTGGGGAGTATGGGTGGTGATGTTTCTTCCCGCTGACGCTGACGATGCTCTCTGCGGAGAAGAGTCGTGTCCATTGCTCCGCAGGGTAACTTTTGTCAAGAGCAACAAAAGTTACCAAAAATGCCCTTTGAAACCAATGGTTTCAAAACTTCCTTCCCGCGGAGTACCGCTCAGTTTGGGCCGACTTTTACCGCGCGAAAAATGGCCTGTGGAACCTTCCCCTAAATGTTGCATAGTTTCGTCTTCTCCCTCGCTCAGCCGCTCACTCGTTCAAAACGTAGAACTGCGCACTCCTACATTTCAGAGCGGGGCGGCAGCGAGAGTAGGAGCAGGGACAATACCTGATTTGCGCCAAAACGCTGTTTCCACAACACGCGCGGCAGGTACTATACCACTGATTAAAAGTAGCCCGCGCAAGGATCCATGACACCCCCAAAATACGAGCGATAGCGATGGATTTTGGGCTGGTGGAACGCATGCGAGCGCGCAGCGCGTAGCTGGTCAAGGGACCATCGGTCCCTTGCGGCGTGTCTTTTCCTCTTTTTCCGCTCTGTCCCAAAAACACGAGCCACAGGCGATGCGTTTTTGGGACAGAGCGCATCCAGCGAGCGCAGCGAGTCGGGCACCCGCTGGTGGAAAGAAAAGAGGTCGTCGAAGACAAGGCATGCCATCGAATCAGTAGGGAGTCCGTGAGCGCAAGCGGGGTACTCAGCGTCGCTCCCACAAAAACCGACCGCCGGAGGGAATTCCTCCGGCGGTCGTTTCTTTACTTGGAAAAAGCCTTACTTCTTCTCGTAGCTCACGTGCAGCAGGTGATGCTTTTCGTGCTCGCTCAGACCCTTGAGCAGGCTCACAGCACCGGGGTTATACTCGGCGCGCTTGAAGGAGGCAGACTTGTCGGCCTTGTAGAGGCCCTCGCGGCGTGCCTGCTTGATGGCGCTGCGGCCATAAGGCTGACCGGCGCCGCCCACGCAGCCGCCCACACAGGTCATCACTTCCACCAGGTGATACATGGCGCGGCCTTCCTCGATGTCCTTGAGCAGCTTCTGGGCGTTGATGAGACCGTGAACCACGGCGATCTTCACTTCCAGCTCGCCCACCTGCAGCGTTGCCTCGCGGATGGACTCGTTGCCGCGCAGGGGGGAGAACTCCAGCGTGCGCAGGGTATTCTTGCTCTTGTCGGGCAGGCAGTGGCGGGCAACAGCCTCGGCCACGCCGCCGGTGGTACCGTAGATCATGGCAGAGCCGGAACCCAGACCGAAGGGCAGGTCGGGGGACTCGTACTCCAGCTCGCTCAGCTGGATGCCGGACTCCTTGATCATGTCGATCAGTTCCTGCGTGGTCAGTACCAGATCCACATCGGGCTTGCCCTCAGCATTGCGGAACTGGGGCCGTGCGGCCTCCATCTTCTTGGCGGTGCAGGGCATGATGGCAATGTGGAAGGTGGAGCGGCCGTCCCGGGCGTCCTTGCCGGCGTACTTGTCCTTGATCAGTGCGCCGAACATCTCCATGGGGGACTTGCAGGAAGAGATGTTCTTGAGATACTTGGGATTCTTGTTCTCCAGATACTTGACCCATGCCGGGCAGCAGGAGGTGAACATGGGGAAGGGTCCGCCCTTGGCCACACGCTGCAGGAACTCTTCGGATTCCTCCATGGTGGTCAGGTCTGCGCCGAAGATGGTGTCGTACACTTCGTCCACGCCCATCAGCTTCAGGGCGCTGACCATCTGGTACAGAACGTTCTGTCCGTTGCCCAGACCGAAGGCTTCGCCCAGCGCCACGCGCACGGCCGGAGCGATCTGCACCACCACGCGCTTCTTGGGATCGTGGATGGCGCGCCATGCCGGGCCGATCTGGTTGTACACGGTGATGGCACCGGTGGGGCACACGGCGGAGCACTGACCGCAGTTGATGCAGTCGGTCTGGGACAGCTTGCGGCCGAAAGCAGGGGTCACCTGCATGTTGTAGCCGCGCTTGGCAAAGTCAATGATGCCCATGCCGATGCTTTCCTCGCACACGCGCACGCAGTCACCGCAGAGGATGCACTTGCTGGGATCGCGGACGATAGCGCAGGAGGAATCGTCGAACTCGCCGATCTCGCGGTTGTCGGCAAAGCGCACGCGGCGCACGCCGAACTGCAGAGCCAGCTCCTGCAGGTGGCACTGGCCGCTCTTTTCGCAGATGGCGCAGTTGCAGTTATGGGAAGCGAGCATCAGCTCGAGGATCATACGGCGGTGCTTGAGGAGCCGTGCGGTGTTGGTGCGGATGGAAAGACCGTCACGGGGCTGCATGGAGCAGGAGGTGTCGATCTTGCCGCGCTCGTCCTCCACCACGCACATACGGCATGCGCCGTACACACTCAGGTCGGAGTAGTAGCAGAAGGTGGGCATCTCGATGCCGGCCTTGCGGATCACAGAGAGGACATTGGGCTCGCCGTCGAAGGGAACGCGCTGTCCGTCGATGTACATAATTCCTTTTGCCATGAGCCTTACTCCTCTCTGATAGCGCCGAAGGGGCAGGTACCCCAGCAAGCGCCGCATTTGATGCACTTGGTGGTGTCGGTGGTGTGGGGCATACGGATCTGGGCGTCAATGGCCTCCATGGGGCACTGCTTTTTGCACTTGCCGCAGCCCTTGCACAGTACGGGATCGATCTGCAGTTCCTTCTTGCGGCCGTTGCAGTGGGGGCAGTGCTTATCCACCACGTGGGCCAGGTATTCGTTGCGGAAATATTTCAGCGTGCTCTGTACCGGCTTGCAGGCGCTCTGGCCCAGGCCGCACAGGGCGGTTTCGGTGATGGTGCTGCTCAGCTCTTCCAGCAGATCCAGGTCTTCCAGCGTGCCCTCGTTGGCCACGATCTTTTCCAGGATCTCCAGCATGCGGCGGGTACCTTCGCGGCAGGGAACGCACTTGCCGCAGGACTCGTTCTGGGTGAAGTGCATGAAGAATCGTGCCACTTCCACCATGCAGGTGTCCTCGTCCATGACCACCAGACCGCCGGAGCCGATCATAGCGCCCAGCTTCTTCAGAGAGTCATAGTCCAGACCCATATCCAGATGCTCCTCGGTCAAACACCCGCCGGAGGGACCACCGATCTGCACGGCCTTGAACTTCTTGCCGTCTTTGATGCCACCGCCGATGTCAAAGATGACCTCGCGCAGCGTGGTGCCCATAGGTACTTCGATCAGACCCGTGT
>JAZRRQ010000035.1:0-6819 GCA_045650885.1 Vescimonas sp.
TTACCACTGTTTCTCGAATTCCTGATGGATACTTTTTCATACCTTTCTTTCCTGACATAATAATACCCCCTAATGTAGTACTTTCATTTTCCTACATTAGGGGGCTTTTTGTCTATTGTCCGTTTTTACTGGACCTGTTCAATGGCCGGGCGGCTTTTTTGCGAAGCTTCGAGGACAAATGTCTTTGGGATGTGAACATATTGGCAGGAAATGTATACGACCTAAAAACAGCACATTTTCGCGAAAAACACTGGAAAAAGAGGGCGAAATTAAGAGATATAAGGAGAAAAAGGGGGGCTAAAAGCCTTGACACGAGGGAGAGAGCGGGGGTAAAATTTATTCAATATCGGCGGGCAAATGATAGGCATTTGCTCATAGGAAAAGGAGGAAATCATATGAGTTGTTGGCTGGAAACCAAGAGCTGGCCGGAGGCCAAAGAGGCAATTGAAGCCAGCGGCGGCGTAGCGATTGTCCCTATCGGCAGTGTGGAGCAGCACAGTCTGCATCTGCCGCTGGGTACCGACAGCTATGTAGCCATTACGTTGGCAGAAGATGCCGGAGAGAAGACGGGCGCTGTTGTGACACCGCCGGTGTGGTTTGGCTGGAGCCCTCACCACATGGTGCGTCCCGGTACCATCACCATTCGTCCTGAGGTCATGGTGGATTTGACCTATGACATCATCAAGTCCCTCAAACATCACGGACTGAACAAGATCATTCTCATCAATGGTCACCGCATTGTCAATGTGGTTTGGATGCAGATCTGTGCCGAGCGGGCGCAGCGTGAGTTGGGCGTTACCGTGAAGATTTTTGACCCGGCCTATATGTCCAAGGATATCGTGGGAGAGCTGGGCTTTGGCCCTGTGGGCCACGCCGAAGAGGTGGAGACCTCTCACATGATGTATCGCTATCCCGATCTGGTACATCTGGAGAAGGCCATCGACAATCCCATCAAGGGAACCCCCCTGTATTCTGTGGATCCGTGCTACACCCACGATACGCTGTGCTATGTGCCCAGCACCTATGAGCACAGCTTGAAGGCGGCAGACCTGTGCGGCGGCGCTACCGGTGAGCCTTCCAAGTCCAGCGCCGAAAAGGGCAAGGTCTATCACGACCATCTGGTCAAGAACCTCGTGGCAGTTGTCAACAGCCTGAAGGCTGCGGAATGAGAGAAAGTGTCTGGAGGAGAAATATGAAGAAAATCAGCAAAGGTACGATCGCGTTTTACGTGGTCCTGATCATCAGCGTGCTGATGGTCAATCCCCCCATCGTTTATCTGGTAAACGATTACTGTGTGGAAAATCCCCTCACCCTTGGCTGGCCCACCATGTTCCTGTGGCTGGAGTTCTGGTTCACCGTGATGGTGGTGGACTTCGTCATCGCTGCATGGAAGCTGAAGGCATGGGACTGCCATCAGGACAAAGAAGAAATCATCCCCGAAGAGCGGGCCAAGTAAGGAGGTAACAGTATGAACAGCGGTATTATTATTCTGATCGTATACATGCTGGTCCTCCTGGGTATCGCATTCTATGCTTCCCGCAGAGACCAGAAGAACATCAAGGACTTCGCCACCGGCGGCGGCCTTGGCATCTTCGTTCTGACGCTGACCTTCAGCGCCACTTACCACAGTGCCTATGCCTTCATGGGCGCCGGCGGCTTCGTGTATAACCACGGTATCGGCTGGTGGGTCAACGGTCTGTGGACCGTGCTGCCCGGCGTGCTGTTCTGGGTTTGGGGTCGCAGATTCTGGTTCATGGGCAAGAAGTATAACTACCTGTCCGTGGCCGATTACGCTGCCGACGTGTATGAGTCCAACGCCGTCGGTATTCTGGTGACCGCCATCACCATGGTCTTCACCGTTCCCTATGTGGCCATGCAGGCCATCGGCTGCAGCTACATCTTCACCACCATCTCCGGCGGTAAGCTGAGCTATACTGTGGGTGCCATCCTCTTCTTCGTCATCATGATCATCCTGGTTTGGCTGGGCGGCATGAAGGGCGTTGCGATCACCGATGCAGCCCAGGGCGTGTTCATGTTTGTGGGTCTGCTGGGTGGTGCATTCTGGGTACTGCGTGCCAACTTCCCCTCCGTGGCTGCTGCTTTCGAGGCAGTTCAGGCCAATATCCCCGAGTTGCTGACGCTGCCTGGTCCTAATGGTCTGGTCACGCCTCAGGACTGGCTTTCCCGCTGGGTGGTCATTACCTTCGGTATGATGATGTTCCCCCAGATCTCCCTGCGTTTCTTTGCCGGTAAGAACCTGCGCGTCATGAAGTGGTCCGCGGTGTTCTCTTCCGTGTATCTGACCTACATCTATGTCTTTACCCCCGCTGTTGGTATGGCCGGCCGCATTCTGATGCCCGATCTGGCCGCTACCGACACCATCTTCCCTGAGCTGCTGCTCAAGTACACCCCCACCGCTTTCGCCGCTCTGGTGATCTCCGGCGCCCTGGCTGCCGCCATGTCTACCGGTGACTCCCAGCTGCATGCAGCTTCTTCCATGGTCTCCACCGACATCTACAAGCGTTACATCAAGAAGGATGCCGATGAGAAGAGCATGTATAACGCTGCCCGTATCGGCGTGCTGGCAATGGGTGTGATCTCCGTTATCTTTGCACTGCTCAAGCCCGCCGCTCTGTCCGACCTGCTGAACCTGGCCAACAGCGGTGTGGGCGTGCTGGTTCCCACCATCATCGGCGGTATGTACTGGAAGCGCGCCAACAAGTACGGCGCTGTTGCTGCCACCGTTATCGGCGAAGCCCTGATGGTCTACGGTACCTTCATCCACAAGATGGCTCCCTTCGGCTTCTCCATTGGCTTCTGCTCCATGGTGCTGGCCACGGTGATCTACATTGTGGTGTGCCTGGCCACCAAGCCCCAGAAGCGCGTGGGTGTTGTGGTGGACTCCATCAACGAGTTCTTTGCCAAGTAAATACCTTGAAACAAAAAAAGAACCTCCCAAGCAGGGAGGTTCTTTTTTTGTTTTTAATACACGCCGTTGAGCTCGTCGTAGAGGGGTTTGAGGGTGGTATAGAGCTTGCTGTAGATACTGAAATTTTTGTCGTATACAGCAAAGTTGTCCGGATTGGGCTGATATACCGTTTCCTCACCCAGACTCTGGCTGGCGATGGCGTCAGCATAATCCTCAGCAAGGCCGAGGCCGATCATGGCGCAATAGTAAGCACCCATGGTGCCCACGTAACGGGGGTTAGCGGGGACACGGACGGGAATCTGCAGGATATCGGCCATCATCTGCATCCACTGTGCGCTCATGGCACCGCCACCCACCACGCGGATGCTGTCGGGGCGCTGGCCACCGTGATACTCGGTGTAGTAGTTCAAAGACAGCCGGTGAGTATAGCACAGGCTTTCCAGCATGGCGCGGGCAAAATGCTTGCGCTCATGCCGATCGGTGATGTTGAAGAACAGACCCTTGGCGTTTTTGGCAGCCAGAGGGGGCAGTTCGCCGCCCAGCCAGTGGGTGGCAATCAGCCCGTCACTGCCGGGAGCCACAGAGCCGATCTCCTGGTTGACAAACTCGAACACATCATCGCCCATCTCGCGGCGCTCGGCACCATAGAATTGCTGCGTCAGCCAGTCGTAGGCACGGCCGCCGGTCTGGATACCAAAGAGGGTGTTCTCGTGCTTCTCATCCAGCGTAAAGTGGCCGCGGCCATAGCCGGGGATGCGCTCGAACTTGGTTTCACACAGCCAGCCGGAGGTACCCAGATAGATGTGCGCCATGCCATCTTCAATGCAGCCGCAGCCGAAGGTGATGGCGTTGAGATCGCCGAAGCCGCCTACCACGGGGATGCCGGGGCGCAGGCCCATCTGCTCCGCTGCCTCGGGCAAAAGCTCACCCATCACGGCAGTGGAGGGCAGGGAAGGCGGGAACTTGGCCAGGTCTTCTTCGGTAAAGCCACAGTGGCGCAGCACATTGCTGTAATGGGCCTGTACGCTGGGGTTGGGGGTGTGGATGAAGTCGTCGCTGCACTCGGTGACAATGTTACCGGTGGCACGATACTTGAAATAGCAGTTCAGACCCACGATGTGGGTGGCATTGTTCCAGATCTCCGGCTCATTTTCCTTCAGCCACAGGAGTCGTGCGTGATAGTCCTGGCCGGTGAAATTGGAAGAGTTCATGGACTGGTTCAGCCGCGCAGCCTGCTCGATGCCGCGGGCATCCATCCAGATGAGGCTGCGGTGCAGCACATTGCCGTCCTTATCCAGCGGGATGATATTGCGCCAGGGGGCGCAGATGACCATGCCGCCGATCTCGTTAAGGTCGGGCTGCGCCTTGTCGACGCACTGGCGGCAGGCAGCGCACAGGGCGTCCCAAAGCTGCAGGGGATCCTGTTCGACAAAGTTGGGCTGGGGGAAATAGAGCTCACAATCGGCCTTTCCGGTGGTCAGTTTGCCGGTCTTGCGGTCGATACAAACCACCTTGACTGCCGTGGTGCCTACGTCAAAGGCGATGATATAGCGCATCAGGATTCCTCCTCCTCTTCTTGATCGTCATCGTTATTCAATGTGTCGGCAATCAGCGAGAGCAGAACGCGGGAACACAAAGCAAAGCCGATGAGCAAAAAAACGGGGATCATGGACACGAAAATGTTGGGGATGTACAGGCACAAAAGCGCTGCGCCCACCACCAGCAGAGCCGACACCAGGGACAGACCCCAGTGGGAAAAGCTCTCGAAAAAGGCAGCGATCACGCCGTCCCACAAAGAATACTCGCCGGTACTCAGCAACGGGAGGTAATAGGTGAGGATCATCAGCAGCATGACGGTGACGGCACCCAGCAAGCCAAACAGACCGGGGAACAGACTCTGACCGCCGGCGACCCACATGTAGTCCAGCACCAGAGAGGCGAACACCAGGATCAGCGCGATGCTCAGAGGGATGCCGCGGCGCAGATGCCGCTTGTAGGACCGCAGGAAGTCGCGGAAGACAGAGAACAGTTCGTTGTCGTAGCGGATTCGGTCCAGCGTCACTTCCGTCAGTGCCAGCAGAGAGGTGCCGATGGTCAAAATGGGAAGGCATCCCACAAGAAACAGGATGTTCAGGAACACCAGGGACAAAAGGGCCTGGCACCAAACCCAGAGCTTACCGCCGTAGTCAAAAAAACCGGGTTTACGTTCTCTCATAGCTCGTTATCTGTGGCAGACGGGGGCAGAGATCATATCAGCGGAAATCTCCTGGAAGGGATAGAAAGGAGCAGGTACCTTCTTGAAGGGCAGAGCCTGCAGCTCGGGACCGGCAGCGCCGGGAGTGACGGAGTTGCAGATCAGAGCGGAAACGGGCTCGTAACCGGCGCGGAAGGAAGAGCAGGCCTTCACGTCCACCAGACGGCACAGAGTGGGCTCGATGCCGAAGCCGCGGTAGAACTGCAGGTCGCCGTTATTCTGGCCGCGCTCAGTAACCAGAATATAGATCTGACCGGCCTGCAGCACAGCGCTGCGGCCCAGAGAACGGCGCTGGCCACGCTCGGCGGGGCCACCCAGGATAAACTCACCGTCGTGCAGGCTGCGGACCACGCAGTCCTTTACTTCCACGGGGGCGCTCAGTGCGGGAGCCAGAGAGGCACCCAGCGTAAAGTCGGCCACAGCGCCCACGCCCAGCTCGTAAGCCTTGGCAACGGCGGCCTCGTCGTTGCAGGAGAAGGCGGTGCGCAGGGTGTCGCGGTAGGGCAGTACGTATTCCAGCACGCTGGCGCTGTCGCCGCAGGCACCGGCGTTGGGAGAGTCGGCGCTGTCCACCAGAATGACGGGCTTGTCGATCTCGTTGTCGATGGCAGCCTGGACAACGGCGGGGATGCTCCACAGCTTCTCGCCCTGCAGCTCCTCGCGCAGTGCGAATTCCTCAGCGGCCAGCTCGGCAGCCACGGCCTTGGCGTACTCGGCATCCTCGGCGGTGACCAGAATCACGGAACCCACCTTCTCCACGTCCAGCCAAGGCTGCACCTGGAAGATGGAGAAGTCGGCGATCTTGCCGGCCTTCACCAGCTCGTGGCCCTTTTCCATCAGAGCCTTCAGACCACCGCGGGTGGTGCTGTAGCCGTGGGCAGGAGCCATCATGGGGATCTCCACGCGGGCAGTCTTCAGAGGCTTGCCCTCAATAGTATCCATGGCCAGCACGGCGGCGCGGTAGCCAACGCCGTAGTGGTCCAGATGGGGATAGGTCTGGTAACCGCACAGGTGGTCGGCAGCTTCCATCATGCGGGCGGTGATATTGCCGTGCAGGTCGCAGGCGGCGGTAATTACCATGTCCTGACCCACGGTTTCACGCACTACGGTGAGGATATCGCCGCAGACATCGTCAGACACATCGGACTGGGTTGCGCCGTGGAGGGAGACAAACACGCCGTCCAGGGGACCGGCAGCCTTCAGACCGGCCACAGTCTTCTCCATAAAGAAGTCAATGACCTTGTGATCCACGGGACCGCCACTCTTGGCGCGCATGCGCACACCGCCCACGGGGGTATAGCCGCCGCGGTCGGACATGGCTACCATGGCGCCGTGCAGGGTATTACCGGCCTTTTCGCCGCCCTGTACCAGTGCCTCACCTTCAAAGATGCCGACATTTTCAAAATCTTCGTAAGTGGCCAGCACGGGGTTGAAAGAGTTGGATTCCTGCAGCAGCTCGCAGATAAAAATTCTCTTGCTCATGGCAAATCTCTCCTATTCAATCATCAAAGTTATGTTGGGCTCATTTATGAAACGGCCACAGCGGCCGGAACAGATAAATTCATGATACAGGTTGTGGGATATAAAGTCAATGGTGCAGGGAAAAGATTGGAAGAGAAAGGAAAAGCAGCCCGCC
>JAZRRQ010000036.1:0-16080 GCA_045650885.1 Vescimonas sp.
AAAAGTGCAGCAGCCAGCACAGCGCCAGCAGATCGGCACTGCCGCCGGGGGAAGCGTTTTGTGCTATCATATCCCGGTCAAACTGCTCCAGCGCTTCGTACTGCACGCCCTGCGCCAACAGTTCGGCTGCCCGAGAGCGAATTTTCTGCCAGCCGTCATAGCCGGTGCGATTCAAAAGCGCCGTGTCCTCACACACCGCCATCAGCGCCAGCAGCGCCTCGCAGCCCGCCTGCTCCGCTGTTTTACCGGCAGCCAAAGCCCGCTCCAGCACAGGGAGACCATGCCGTACAGCGGGAAACCCGTCCTCTACCTCGCCGCGAATGCCCCGCAGACCGAAGTCGCGGTAATACCGTTCCCCCGCCGTATCCGATGCGCCGCGCAGTTCCGCCGTCACACCGGCAGTCAAAGCAGCGCATTGGCGCAAGATCCCGGCACTGTCACGCCAGCCACTGCGCCCTATGCGACCCAACGCGGCGCAGACAATACCCATGATAAAGATGGCACCCTTGTGGGTATTCACGCCACCGGTGGCCCGCAGCATATCCCCTTCCGCCAGACGTCCCACAGGGCGCAGCGCCGCAAAGGTCTCACCGGGCGCAGACTGCGCCGTCTTCTGCCCCACCGCTACGCAGCGGGCAAAATAAGGCTGCAGCGCCGCAGCACCGGCCATAAAAGTAAAAAGATCCATATCACGGTGGCTGCCGCTGTTGCAGCGATCCACCAGTCCCGGTTTGGGCGCGGTACAGGCCTCGTACAACAGCGCACGGCAAGCCAGTTCAGCAACCCGGTTCTGCTCCCACGCATCCAGAGCGCGGCACAAAATCTCCTCCGTTCGGCGCTGCAGTTCTTCCACGCTGTGGGCGCGGCTGCGGGCGCAGCCTTTACCGCTCTTGCCGCAGATCAGACAACCACGCTCCGCCTTTCGCTCCAGCTTCAAACCGTGGATATCCAACACATCCAGATCATACAGCCGTCCCAGTTCGCTGCCCTCTTCCAGTGCCACACACAGTTCCTTCAGCCGTTCCGCCGGGAAGTCCACCACATAGATGGCCTCACAGCCGGTATTCTCGCGGATCGTGTGCCGGTGCAACACAGCGGCACGGCAGGTGCACAGCTGCGCATCCAACTGCGCAAGCCCCAGGTCGAAGCCCCGCTCAATGAGCGCAGTGCGCTTGATGGGGCCTGCAATATTCATAGTAAAGGAGATCAGCGGTTTTCCGTATTGCGCCAGCAGCTCCCGCTGACAGGCGGCGCGGCGGTCACGGGCCGCCAGAATCTCTTTCACATCTACCGTTTGACCCACACCGCACCTCCTTTTCCCGTTCTTATCAGATTTTCTGTCCGCTGCGCAGACGTTCGATTTTATCCTCCACGTACATCAGCGACCCCTCATCGATCTGATGGGCACAGCGCAGCAGCGGTTTCTCTTCGGCAAAGGTGCGCAGCTGTTCCAATTCACGCGCCGAGCAATACTTCTCGTAATTTTCCGGCAACAAAACGGCATCTACCTTGCCCAACAGTCGGGCGCAGCCCTCGCCATTACCCAGCAGATATGGCTGCAGCGGTTCCACACGGTCTGTATAGGTACCACAGGTCTGCACCAGCAGGTCGCCGTAGCGCAGGCTGCCGCACAGGACACCCACTGTGGCACCATCAGCCAGTTTCACGATCTGCCCCACGTAGCGGGGCTTCAGCCGCAATGCGATGCGGGCGACCTTGCGAGGCGTACCCAGCAGGCGCTCCACTTCTTCATAGTGGCTGACGGTGGTAATCACCAGATCCATCTCTTCGGCCAGATGGTAGGGATAACGACGCACCTCTTCCAGCACGTAGGTAAAAATATCAATGTTGGGAATCCGGCGCAGCTGGTCGGCCACCTGGCTGAGAACCTCGGGGTTGCACTCCACCAGAGCTATCTTCAGATTTTCCTGAATCATCTCCCGCTCCCGCAGTTTCAAATCCAGATAGATCTTGGTCTCGGTCATGGAGAAGTTCATCTCTTCCAGCGCACAGAGCATATTGTCGATAGCGGCCATGGCCCGTTCCTTGCGGCTTTCGGGGTCCACATGCCGGTAAGAGACAAACGTGCCGCGGCCTTGCACCTGCTGCACAAGCCCTTCCTTGCCCAGCTCGTCGTAGGCGCGCTTCACCGTGCCCAGCGCCAAGCCCAGTTCCTGGGCCAATTCACGCACGGTGGGCAGCTGCATGCCGTTTTCCATGATACCGCTTTTGATGTTGGCACGAATCCGATCCACCAGTTGACGGTAAACCGGAATGCCCTCCACAAAATTCATCTGATACAGTTCCATGCAGCTTCTCCTTATTCTGCGCAGCTCCAGATCTGGTCGAGCAGTTCCCCGTCACGACTGATGACATTGGCTACCACCCGCTCACCGCGGCGCAGGTGGGCCGGGGTGCCGGTGAGTCGCTCTGCCATTTCCTTGAGCTGGTGGATATCCACCACAGGCAGTCCTGCTGCCTTAAGGCGGTAAGCCAGCTCCGCATTGCGGGGGTTAACGGCAATACCGGCCTGAGTGACCAGCACATCAATATCCTTGCCGGGGGTAGAAATGCAATGCACCCGGTCGGTGACGATGGGCAATCGCGCGCGCTGCAGCGGTGCGATGATCATGGCCAGTTTGGAACCGGCCGCCGTGTCGCTATGGCCACCGCTGCCGCCCATGATCAGACCGTTGGAGTCGGTATGCACGTTGACATTGAAATCGGTATCCACCTCTGTGGCACCCAGAATCACCACATCCAGATTGTTTACCACGGCGCTCTTGGCGCTGGGGCTGGCGTACTGCATAGCGGAGATCTCCTGATGGCGCGGATCGCTGCGCAGCGATTCCACCGCCTGCAGGTCAAAGCACTGCACATCCATCAGTTTTTCAAAACAACCGGCGCGCAGCATATCCACCATATAACCGGTAATGCCGCCAAGTCCAAAGCTTCCGCGGATCTTATCGCGCAGCATAATCTCTTTGAGGAAACTGGCCGCCGCCAGAGAAGCACCGCCGGCACCGGTCTGGAAAGAGAATCCATCCTGCAGCAAGCCGGAATGTTCCATCACCCGGGCGGCGTAAGAGGCCATCACCAGACCCACAGGATCGCGGGTGATCTTGGTAGTGCCGGATACGATGCCCTTGGGGTCACCGATGCTGTCCACCTGTACCACGCTGTCCACCTCGGTTTCAGGGATGGACCAGCCCTGCAGCGGATAGGGTACCAAATGGTCGGTGATGATCACCACGTGCTTTGCGTAGCGGGCATCGGCCATGGCATAACCCAGAGAACCGCAGGCAGAGGGTCCGTACTTGCCGGTGCAGTTGCCCATCGGGTCGCAGGCCGGCGCAGCAATAAACGCCACATCAATGGGTGTCACACCACGTGCAATATCGCTGGGCCGTCCGCCGTGGGTGCGGAACTGCACAGGATTGGCCATAATGCCGCGGGAAATGGCGCGGCCCAATCCGGCAGCCATATAGTCGGTTTGAATGGTGGACACCACACCGCCGCTCACATGATCCAACAGCGGCAGGTGCACATCAAAGAGGGAGCTGGCATTGACCGTCAGATCACCGATACCCATACCGGCAATCTCCTGCATGACCATGTTGAGTACATAGTCACCGTTGCGCAGGTGATGGTGGAAAGAGACGGTCATGCCGTCTTTCAATCCCGCGCGTTCAATGGCCTCGCGCAGGGAAGAAACCACTTTCGTTCTCATCACATATCTCCTTTCCCCAGACCCAGTTCACGGGCTGCGGCAATGGTCTGCTGTGCACGCGCCACAATGGGTGCATCGATCATCTTGCCCCGCAGAGAGATGGCACCGCGTCCCTGTGCCTTGGCCTGTGCAATGGCCTCCAGCACTTCATACGCATAGTCGATCTCCGCCATTGTGGGGCTGAAGACACGGTTGATAATCTCCACATGGCGCGGAGAGATGGATGCCTTGCCGGTAAACCCCATTGCCTTGGCGTAAAGGGCGTCCGCCTCCATGCCCTCGGCATCGTTGACATCGGTAAAGGGGGTATCATAGACATCCACACCGGCAGCGCGGGCAGCCACCACCAGACGGCCGCGGGCATATTCGATCTCCCGGCCGCCCTTGGTGCGCTTGCACTGCAGATCCGCCGTCAGATCTTCGGCGCCCAGGAACAGGGCGCCCACGCGCTTGGTGGCAGTGGCAATGGCAAAGGCATTTTCCACGCCCAGCGCTGTTTCAATGAGGGGCATCAGCCGTACACTGCCGTGCTCCATCCCCAGCTTCTCCTCCAGCTGCGTCAGGTATGCATCCACCGTCACCACATCCTCGGCCCGTGCCGTTTTCGGCAGCATGATCCAGTCGGGCCGGTGAGGTACAATGGTACCCAGATCGGCGCGCCAGAAGTCGGTGTCCAGAGAGTTGATGCGCACGATCACCTCGCAGCGACCCCAATCCAAATAGGACATGGCGTTGCGCACCAGAATGCGGGCAGAATCTTTCTCATCGGGAGAAACGGCATCCTCCAGATCAAAGATCACCGCATCGGCGCCCAGATAGCCACCGTTGATGAGAATATTGGGCGTGTTGCCCGGCAAAAACAGCATAGATCTTCTCATTTTCTTACCCCTCCATGCCGCGCAGCAGCGCAGTTTCCACACGGGCACGAATCACGCACTCCAGCGCACCGCGGTCCATCACCTTCACGCATGCCTTCTCCACCCCGCAGCTTGCCAGCACATCCCGCACGGCGGCTTCAATGGCCTCGCCAAACTGAGCCTGCACCACAGACTGCAGTTCCACCGTCAGGGTCTGCGCAGGTTCCACTTCCACATAGGCATCGCTGGATTCCATTGTTCCGGCCCACGCCTTCTTCAAAATTTCCGTCATGGTTAGCCCCCCTATGTTCTATATCAATTCTATTGTATTGTATCATGTGTACACCTCTATTGCAACGGATTTTTGCAAAAGCCTTTGCAAGCAGGCGAAAATCCTGTATAATAAAAAAAACGCAAAAGCGGGGGTTTTTATGGACATTCAACGCTTATCTCCCCAACAAACGCCGCTGCCGCCGCAATGGGCGGCACTGCTGGCCAAAACCGGCCTGACAGCGGAATCCGTACCGGAAGTAAGCATCCTGCTGTGGGACAACGGCACACTGGCAGCCACCGGTTCACGCAGCGGTTCGCTGATCCACTATCTGGCGGTAGACCCTGCTTATCAGGGAGAGGATCTGACCGCCACAGTGCTGACACATCTGCGGCGCGACGCCTTTGATGGCGGCTGTCAACACCTGTTCCTCTACACCAAACCCGCCAACCGCTACAAGCTGCAGGATCTGTTTTTCTACCCGGTGGCGCAGACCAATACGGTTCTGCTGATGGAAGATCGCAAAGACGGACTGCAGCAGTTCATCGACACCCTTCCCCGTTTTGCAGACGGCGTGACCGGTGCATTGGTGATGAACTGCGATCCCTTCACCTGCGGCCATCTACACGTGATCGAGCAGGCAGCAGCCGCGTGCGACCACGTATACGTCTTTGTTCTCTCTGAGGAGCGCAGCCACTTCCCCGCCGAAGATCGATTGGCGCTGGTGCGCGCAGGCACGGCTCACCTTGACAATGTTGCAGTGCTCCCCTCCGGGCCCTATATGATCTCTGCTGCCACTTTCCCCACCTATTTCCTCCCCAACCGCGACGCGGCGGCGCAGGCCGGCTGCTCACTGGATGTGGAGATTTTCGGCCGACATATCGCCCCGGCGCTGGGCATCGCCCGCCGCTTTGTGGGCTCAGAACCACTCTCCGCGCTGACCGCCCAATACAATCTCGCCCTAAGCCAACAACTGCCGGCACTGGGCATTCAGGTTACCGAAATTCCCCGGCGGGAGCATGACGGCATCCCCATCAGCGCCAGCCATGTCCGCGCCCTTTGGCGCTCCGGCAACCTGGCAGCCATCAAGCCGCTGGTCCCCGCTACCACTTACGCTTATTTGCAGACACAGTACCGGGAGGTTTAAATCATGTTTGCTCACAATAAACTCAACCGTCATATTCTCACCACCTTCTACGCCCCCCGCGGCAGACACCGCATCTTCGAACTGGGCATCCACATTGCTCAGCAGTATCTCTCCCCCTCCGACCAGATCATCGGCATCATCGGTGAGGCCGGTTCCGGCAAAAGTGTGCTGGTCAAGGGTATGTTCCCCGGTTTGGAACTGACCAACGACGATGACGGCGTCAATGTCCGTCCCCTTCCGCTGCTGGATCAGGATCAGGAAATGGGCTTTTTCACCCCCCACACCTATCATCTGGATATCCGCTTTGAGATGGGCTTTACCAACTTAAATGTTCTGGCCGACTCCATTTTGCAGGCTGTGCGCCGCGGCAAGCGCGTGATCATCGAGCATTTCGATCTGGTCTATCCGGTGCTGGGCAAAAATGCCGACCTGCTCATCGGCGTGGGTGAGCAGATCATGATCGCCCGCCCCAATATTTTCGGACCGTTCCCGCAGGAAATCTATGACAAGGTTTACGCCTCTCTGCCCTACCGCCTGATGTCCCACTCCGCCGAGGAGCTGTGCGAGATGCTGATGCCCCGGGAAGAGGTGGACCGCTGCGAGCACTCCGATGTGAAGCACGGCTTCATTCTGGCCTTCAGCGACCACAAACCTTCCTTCGACCTGGCAGAACTGGAGCACAAGGTCAACGAACTCATCGCCCAGAATATCCCCATCGACTATGTGGACGAATCCCACGTGTCCATCGGCGGCTCGATTCAGGACTGCACCGGCCCGCGTACTCACGTGCGCACCACAGGCCAGATTCAGGGTTTTTGCCTTTTGAAACACTTCATCTATGACCCGGATACCAAGCGCTACCTGATGGTAGCCTGTGTGGGCGAGAAGTCTCAGGAACTGCTGGCCAGTCTGGACGTGCCGGAAACACCGGCCATGCCCGCCTTCCCCACCGTCCTGTTTTAAAGCAAAAAAAGATTCCTCCCGCAGGAGGAATCTTTTTTTGCTTATTTGAGCTTTTTCTTGGCGTTACGAATGGCCAGGATGCGGTTCATCTCGTTATAAACAATCATGAAGCCCTCATCCACGCCCATGCCGGGTTTGGCCAGAATCTGAGCAGGCTGGGTCGCCATGGCGCAGTGGACACACACCTGAGCGCTGCGATCGGTCTCGTTGCAGGTACCGCCCTGATAAGCGCCAATGCCCTTCTCCTTGCAGTAGAGCACCGCCTCAATGGTGTTGTTCACACCGCCCAGATCGGGCGTTTTGATCTGCACCATGTGACCGGCCTTGGCATCGGCAAAGAGCTTGATGTCTTCCAGCGTATTGCACCACTCGTCAGCCACCAGCTCCACGTCACAGCCGCGTGCATCCAGCTCGCGGGTCAAACCGGCCAGAGCCTCAATCTGCGTCTCACGGTCACAGTCGCAGTCCATGGGGCCCTCGATGCGCAGGCGGAAGGGCTTGGCGATACGTCCCAGTTCTTCGATGTAATCGACCATAGCCTTGTAATTGTTGTTGCCAAAGGCAGCGCCGATGGTGCCGTATACGTCAATGTGGAACACAGGCAGATAATCCTCGCTCTGGCGATTGGCCAAAATACGCTCACGCAGCCAGGCCACATACTCAGCCAGCTTCTCGCCCTTGGTGCCCAGCTTTTCCTGCACATTGTTGATCAGTGCATGAGGCAGCACCTGCGCGCCCTTGATGATCATCTTGTCGGCGTTGTCGTAGCGGTCGTCACCGGACTGGGTGAAAATCGGCACGGGAGTTTCGGACACGGTGCAGCCGTACTCATCGGCCACCACTTCGCACATCATGCGGCCGGTGGCTTTGGCAACGGCATCCAGCAGTGCCTGAGAAATACCGTAACGGATGGCGGTGTGAAGGCGCTTGCCTTCCACCTGGATGGCTTCCATCATCGCACACAGACCACGGAAATCGTCAGCCTCACGGCCCACCAGTTCCGGCTTGATGTACTGTTCGATCACAGGGATGAAATCGCGTGCCAGAAACAGCGGGTCACGGCCGCCGGCGCCGGAATACTGCACGGCAGCGCAGTCACCGTAAGCCATCTGGCCGTCTTCCAGCAGCAGCATTACGCTGATGGACTCGCCGGCCTGGCGCACAGCAGTAAAACCTTCGGTGACGGGCTGGCCCACATAAAACACACCGTCATGGCCGGCGCCGCCCTTAATGGCGCGCTGGTCGTCGAAATAGAAGCCGGTACGGCCGGCAGAGCAGATAACGTCTACGATTTTCATAGCTCATTCTCTCCTTATCAATATCTGGGACGGCCCACCAGGCGGGCCTTACCGATGGCATACACGTCATCGATGACCATCTGGAAGGAAGCGTCGCGATTTTCCGCCTTGGCGCGCTGGGCGATCTTTTCAGCATGGAAGTCCTTCAAGCTCTGGGAGAAGGGCAGATTGCCCATCTTCAAAATACGGACAGCGCCGTTGTTATCACGGCAGGGCAGCATCACGCCGGCATTGGCACGGCAGGGTGCAAAGGGAACATCCAGCACACCGGCCTGTACGCCACGGCACACGCCCAGAGCGATGTCGCCGTTACCCAGCTCGAAGCACTTGTCCACGATGGCCCGTGTCTCCTCGCGGATGATCTCCTTCTCCTCTTCCAGAGAGTTGTTGGAGAAGTTCTGATCGGCCAGCATGTTGACCACCTGCTTGGTGCAGCGCAGACCCTGAGCATTGGCCTCCATGGTGGGAATACCAACTGCCTCATGAGGGCTCTTAACGATGACCTTGGTGGCCTTGGACAGCGCCGCGATCAGGCTGCCGGAGCCGATGACACCGAATGCCTTGGCCTCATCGGCAGGGAAACCGCCCATCCACTGGTGCAGCACGGTGGTCACCTGCACATCGTGGTAGCCGTACTGATTCAGGTATTCGTCCGTCAGTTCTTCCAGCGTGCGGATGGCAGCAATATCCTGCACCAGATTGCCGCACTGGCCGTAACCGACGGTAATGTTCTTCACGCCCTGTTCGGCAGCCAACAGCGCCTCAATGATGGCCGCGGCATGGGAAATGCAGGGGGGCACCAGTGTACCGGTCAGCGGACCGTAAGGCTCGCGGTTAATGGACACACCCATCTCCTCGTACAAGCCGGTCAGTCGATCCACATACTGCCAGTCGCGGATGGTGCGCTCCATGGGGATATTCTTGCAGTAGGGCAGGTTATAGGAGATACCGCCGCCCTCGTAACTGGTAAAGCCACCGGCATAGGTGATCTCCGTCAGGAGCCGTGCATCGGGCGTACCGTGACGCACCTGCACCGGCACATTCACGCTCTCCACCACGCGGCGGCAGCCTGCCACACCGTGGTTGACGGCGGGGAAGCCATTGAGCATGGCGCGGCCTAGACGGATGGACTCGCTGATGCCGTTTTCAGCCTCCTCATAGCGATTCTGACGGGTATAGCTGTCGATGGTGGACGGCAGCAGATCTGCCTCACCTTCTCTCTCCAGATACTGCAGCAGCTTGATATGCTCCTCGATCACCGGCACACCGGCGCGGGGCTGCACCAGCGTGCGGCCTGCAGCCTTGGCAGCCAGCAGTTTCTTGCCGAAGTCGCGGCTTTCGGGCATAGACTTGTGATAGTCCACCGCCTCCTGCAGATCCACATCCTTACCGGTGGGCCATTGGGTCAGGACTTCCTGACGCATCTGGTGAAAAATATCTTCCGGGATCTTTTTATTCTGGATATCCATACGCTTCCAGCTCCTTTTTCATGATCTGCACAGCCGCTTCCGGCTCCGTGACACTCAGCAGGCCCATAGCCGCCAGAATATAGCGGCGGTCCACCAGCACCCGGGCCCCCTTGGGCCGCAGGGAGTCAGGATCTTGCTCGCTGTACATGGCAAAGCCTGCGATTTTTTCTATTTCTCTTGCGTGGATCAAACTGCCGCCGGTGGCGACAATATGTTTGATATGGGTCAGATTTTTACCCGCCTGGACAAAAGTCTTACCCATCATGGTATACGTTTCTTCTATGGTTCCTGCGTGGCGTCTCACGCCAATACGCACCGCCAGAGAAGCCAGAGCGCTGTCCAACCGTTCCAGATCGCTGCCCTCCTCACCGACCACGTCGGTATGGATGGCCACGTCATCCACCAGTTCTGCCACTCTGCTCTTACTCAGGCCGGACAGACGGGCAACGGTTTCCACACCCGCCTCCTCCACAATGCCGCGGATACTGTAGCGCATGCCGATGTCGCCTTCCACCGTCCGCTTGGCAAAGGGCTCGGGCAATCCTTTATACACCGTGTTCATGGCCTCGGGCATGCCATCAGCGATGGAATAGACATCCGTCGTGGCGCCGCCTACGTCCACAGCCACCAGTTCACCGATTCCCTGCTGGCCCTCGCAGCCCTGACTGAGCAGTTCCAGCGCACGCAGCACTGCCGCAGGGGTGGGCATCAGCTCGCCATCCATGGTCTCGGCCGCGCGGCTGAGTCCTTTGGCCTTCACAATCCGCTGCAAAAAGATCTCGCGGATCTTCTGCTGAGTCGGCCCGATGTTCACCACGCCGAACTTCGGCATCACATTTTCGCAGCAGTATACCTCAAACCCGGCCAGCGCTCTGGCGCAGGCAGAAGCCGCGGTACGGTTACCCGCCACGATCACCGGGAAATCCGGCTGCAGCGTAGCCAACTGCTTTGCATTATAGAGGATGTTGGCCGTATTGCCGCCATCGGTGCCGCCCACCAGCAAAAAGATATCCGGTGCAGCGTCATGGATCTCCTGCAGATCCTCCTCTGTCAGCTGGTAGGAATACAGGCCGATCACCTTGGCGCCTGCACCCAGACTTGCCATACGGGCAGCCTCACTTGTCAGCTCCGGAACCAGTCCGCAGGCCATCATCCGCAATCCGCCGGCAGCGGAAGAGCAGGCGTAACGGGCCGTATAGTCCAGCTTTCCGGTAACGGCTTCCAGCCGCTCCAGACCGAGGCGCAAACCGTCGTTGATATCGCTTTGAATGGTGGTATAGGCTGTCGCCGTACCCAGCAGAGCCGGTGCATCCACATCCACCGCTGTGAGCTTCGTGTATGTACTTCCGAAATCAATGAGCAGAACGGGTCTCACGATCCGCTCACCTCACTCCGCGTCCAGCAGCTCGTGCAGAGCCTGAATGGTGGTTTCGGGTGCCGTTCCGGGCGGAAACGCGCGGTCGAAGCCCATCGCTTTGAATCGCTGCTCCACATCCTCAAACTTCTGCTTGCCGATGACAATGTTGCCGCCCACCAGCAGCGGGATGTCGTGGAGTCCAGCCTCCTCGCACTTCTCGCGCATGCCGCGGCAGTCCAGCTCACCCTGACCATACAGAGAGGAGATGACAATCGCATCGGCGTCAGCCTCAATGGCTGCTGCAATGTATTCTTCCTGGGACACCATGACGCCCAGATTCACCACATCAAACCCGGCTTCCGTAAACGCGTGGTACAAAATCTTATTTCCCACCGCATGCACGTCAGCGCCGATGACGCCAATGATCAGGCATTTCTTTTCCTTCTGTTTCATGAGATCACCTCAGCACCAATTTAAAATTGTTCTGTAACAACATACTATAATGTTATATATCAAATGTCAAGAATGGTTTAAACTTTCACACAACAAAAATGCACCGGCAAAAAAAGAACGCCCCCTCCGCCATCGGAGGGGGCGTTGTAACACTCAACGCAGGCACACAGGAGCGGGGATCATATCCTCCGTAATCTCCTGGAAGGGATAGAAGGGGGCAGGAATGTTCTTGAAGGGCAGCGTTTTCAGCTCCACACCGGCAGCACCGGGCGTAATGGCGTTGCAGATCAGAGCGGAAATCGGCTCATAAGCCGCACGGAAAGAGGTACATGCTTTCACATCCACCAGCCGGCACAGGGTAGGCTCAATACCTACGCTGCGGTAGAACTGAGGATCCTTGCAGTTGTTGCAGTTGCGGTTCACCAGAATCATCAGCTGGCCGGCCTGCAGCACGGCTGCGCGGCCCATGCTGGCCTTAGTGCCTCGGCTGGCGGGACCTTCCAGCACAAACTCGCCGTTGTGCAGGCTCTTAACCACGCAATCCTTCACTTCCACAGCATCGCTAAGGCTGGGAGCGACACTGGCACCCAACACGAAGTCGGCCTTGCCGCCCACACCCAGAGCATAGGCTTTTTCCACGGCGGCCTCATCGCTCACAGCCACGGCAGCGCGCAGCGTGTCGCGATAGGGCAGCAAATACTGCAGCACGGCAGCACTGTCGCCGGGAGAACCGGCACCGGGAGAGTCGGAGGAGTCTACCATCACCACAGGCTTGTCTTCGGCATTGTCGATGGCGGCCTGCACCGTCTCAGCCATGGTCCACAGCTTGGGACCCTGCAGCTCTTCGCGCAGTGCAAATTCCTCCTTGGCCAGATCGGCAGCCACAGCAATGGCCTTGGCCTCGTCGCCAGCCGCAACCAGAATCGTCGAACCGGTTTTGTCCACGTCCAGCCAGGGCTGCACCTGGAAGATAGAGAAGTCGATGATCTCACCGGCATCCACCAGATCGAAAGCCTTCTGCATCAGCTTCTTCAGGCCGCCCTTTTCGGTGGTATAACCGTGGGCAGGAGCCATCTGAGGCAGCGTCACCCAGGCCATTTTTGCACCCTTGCCCTCTGCCTTGTCAAGCGCCAGACGGGCAGCGCGGCTTCCCACGCGATAGAAGTCCAGATGAGGATAGGTCTGATAGCCGCAGATATAGTCGGCAGCGCGCATCATGCGCTCGGTCACGTTGGCGTGCAGGTCGCAGGAAGCAGCAATCACCACATCCTCGCCCACCGTTTCACGGATGGCAGTCAGCACATCACCGCACACGTCGTTGGACGCATCGGACTGTGTCGCACCGTGCAGGCAGACCAAAACAGCTGCAACGGGCATTGCCTCGCGCAGCATCGCCAGATTTTCCTTCAAATAGCGATCCACAACGCTCTGCTGCACGGCACCGCCGCTATGAGCGCCAATATCCATACCGGCACAGACCTCATAGCCTCTGCTCTCACTCACATCCAGCATACCGCCCAACGAAGAGCCATTGGAACTGCTGCGGATAGAACCACTTGCGCGTACGGCGGCGATCAGATCTGCACCAGCGCCGGCGCTGCGGCGGGTATAATCCTCCCAAGTGGAAGGAATGGGATTGAAGGAAGCCGTTTCCTGATGAATACCGCAAATAAAGACACGTTTCTGCATTTGCTGAGCCACTCCTTTTTCTCGTGCCAAGGCACTAATATTGACTACAGTATGGCACTTTTTTCCTTTCCCGTCAATGAAATTTGCCACAAAAACGCCGGCAACTTTTTAGATCATCCCACAAAAACCATTGCTTTTCCCGGCATTTTCCCGTATCCTGTAAACAGTTGAAAAGGAGGATCCTCTATGTGCACTTCCCCTTATACCATCGGCGTTGATTTCGGCACATTGTCCGCCCGGGCCGTGCTGGTCGACAGCCGCGATGGCCACATCCTCGCCTCCGACGATTGCCCTTATACCCACGGTGTATTAAGTGAAGCCCTGCCCTGCGGCTTGCCTCTGCCGCCCCAGTGGGCGTTGCAGGTTCCATCTGATTATCTGGACGCTCTGTGTCAGACAGTCCGCGCTGTGATGGCGCAAAGCGGCATTGCCCCCAGTCAGGTGGCAGCCATCGGATTCGACTTTACTTCCTGCACCGTTCTGCCCACCGACGAGAGCGGCACGCCCCTTTGCCAGCTGCCCGGTGGACAATCGCAGCCACACGCTTATGCCAAGCTGTGGAAACACCATGCTGCCCAGCGCCACGCCACGCGCATTGAAGCGTTGGCCCGCCAAATGGACGAACCGTTCCTGCAGCGCTACGGCGGACGAGTCTCCTCCGAGTGGACTTATCCCAAGCTGCTGCAGATTCTGGAGGAAGCTCCCGATGTGGCAGAAAAAACCGCCATCTTCCTCGAAGGCGGTGACTGGCTTACCTGGCAGCTGACCGGCCAGCTGTGCCGCAACGCCTGCGCCGCCGGATTCAAACAGTTCTGGGCCGATGACGGCGCATTGCCCTCCGCCGCTTTTCTCGCCGCCCTCGATCCCCGCTTCCCCGCTCTATGCCACCGCGTTTTGCGCGGTGATATCCGCGCCCCGTGGGAGCGTGCCGGTACATTGACAGAGGAATGGGCCCAGCGGTTGGGCCTGACTACACAAACTGCCGTGGCGGCCGGCATCATCGATGCCCACGCAGCCGTCATCGGCGCCGGTGTCTACCGCCCCGGTCAGGCTCTGCTGATCGCAGGAACCTCCGGCTGCCAGCTGATGCTGGACAGCCGCGCCGTATCGGTACCGGGCGTCTGCGGCTACGCCAAAGACTCTGTGGTTCCCGGCCTGTACGCCTACGAATCCGGCCAGCCCTGTGTGGGCGATATGTTTGACTGGTTTGTGCGCCGCTGTGTACCGGCAGATTACGCCGCACAGGCGCAAAGCGCTGGCATCTCCCTCCACCAGCTGCTGACAGAAAAAGCCGCCGCTCTGTCTCCCGGCCAAAGCGGTCTGGTGGCTCTGGACTGGTGGAACGGTCAGCGCTCCCCCTTCGTAGACGACGATCTGAGCGGCGTGATGTTGGGTCTGACGCTGCACACACGCCCCGAGGAACAGTATCGCGCTCTTTTGGAAAGTTCCGCCTACGGTGTGCGGCTGATCTTTGACACGTACCATAAAGCCGGCCTCGATGTCTGCGAGGTTTACGTTTGCGGCGGCATCGCCCGAAAGAACGATCTGATGATGCAGATCTATGCCGATGTACTGGGCTGCAGCGTTCACCTCTCATCCAGCGAGCAGGCCTGTGCGTTGGGTGCCGCCATCCTGGCTGCCGCAGCCGGCGACTGTCACGCCAGCCTGCATGCGGCGATGGACGCAATGGCTGCCCAACCGGAAGCCACCATCCGTCCCCAACCCCAGCACACCGCCACATACGACCAACTCTATCAAATCTACGCCGATGCCGCCCACCACTTTGCCCTGCAAAGTGATGCCCTGCACCGTCTGATGGCTCTGCGCCGCGGAAAGGATTCGCAATGAAAAAGATCCATATCTTCGACATGGACGGCACATTGATCGACTCCATGCCCCATATCGTCCACAGCATTCTGCAGGTACTGGATGAAGACCACATTGCCTATGGACCCGAGATCATCGAAGCTGTCATCCCGCTGGGTTATCCCCAAACCGCCAAGCTGTTTCAGACCATGGGGGCAAAGGGCACGGTCGATGAAATCGTAGAGCGCTTCATGCATCTCCTGCACCGGGAATATGCCAACCATATTCCCCTCAAAAACGGCGCAGGCGAGTATCTGCACAAACTGAAAAGCGCAGGAAAGCAGCTGTGCGTACTGACCGGCAGTCCGCATCTGCTCACCGATGTGTGTCTGCAGCGCAACGGCATCTATGACCTCTTCGACCACATCTGGTCAGTGGATGATTTTGGCCTTTCCAAAGCCCAAACTGCCATCTATGACGAGGTCGTGCGCCGTCTTGGCTGCGACAAGGAAGACATCTGCTTTTATGACGACAATCTGACTGCCTGCACCACCGCCGTCAGCGCCGGCTGGTACACCTGCGCTGTCAACGACGGACAAAGTGCAGAAATTACCGCCGCACTTAAAGACGCAGCCAATGCATATATCTCCACGTTCGAAGTGCTTTGAGTCTTCTCATAGAAAACAGCATCCCTCAAGGTGTGCGGCTGCCAAGTCGCACACCTCTTTTTTTACTGCGCCCGACGGTCTGCGACCGCTTTTTCTCTCCGCTGCCGCTATACTGATACAACCAGCGAAAGGAGAGATGTGATGAAACGTTTTTTATTTTTGGCGGTGCTGTGCGCCGCTCTTTTCCTGTCTGCCGTTCCGGCTTACGCCGCTCAAATCCCGGTAGCCGCCTGGATCTACGACGGCCAAACACCCACCGCTCTGGCCGGTGCTTCCTTTTCCTTGAGCACCTCACCGCACGAACTTGCCCAGCCTATCCTGACCACCGACGAAACCGGCCGTCTGGTCTTCCGCAATCTGTCGGAAGGGACC
>JAZRRQ010000037.1:0-20701 GCA_045650885.1 Vescimonas sp.
TCTCACCTCTGCCACCAGAACACGCTTCTTAGCAGACTTAATATTCGGCAAACCAAACACCTCCCCGGCGTAAATTTCTGCGTCGGACGAAAAACACATCCACGCAGATTGATATTTTAGCACCTTTGTCCAGAAATTGCAAGCACTTTTTTTAATTTTTCTGAACTTTTTTGCATAAAAGGTTTTTACGGTGTCAAACTATCCTCAATCCACAACATTTTGTGTCTTGAAGGGAGTATCAAACCCAAATATGCCCCTCTTTCGAACAGATCTGACATTAGAAACAGCGGAGCAGTTAGGTATCGCCGGAAAAAACGGCAAAAATCTTTCCGGCGTGCGCGTAATGGAAAGTCTGCTGGAAGGCTACAACGTCACCGCTGTGACCATCACCGACAAATCCGGCAGCCGCGCACTGGGAAAGCCGCCGGGCCGCTACATCACGGTCGATCTGCACCCGTACTTTCTCCGACAGGATCACTTTTTTCCTCGGGGCGTGCGATGCTTGAGTCGTGAACTGCGTCACTTGCTGCCCAAGCTGCAGGAGGGTGACACCGTGCTGGTGGCAGGCTTAGGTAACCGCCAGCTATCCTGCGATGCCGTGGGGCCGACAGCCGTTGAAAATCTGCTGGTCACCCGCCACATGGTAACCGGGCAACCACGTCACTTTCGCCGCCTCCTCTCTGTGGCAGCGGTCTCTCCCGGCGTGGTGGGACAAACCGGCGTGGAAACGCTGGAGCTGATCGCCGGTATCGTGCACCATATCTCCCCCGCTGCCGTCATCGTCATTGATGCCCTGTGCGCTCACAGCCACCATCGTCTGTGTACTACGGTGCAGCTGAGCGATACCGGGCTCTCCCCCGGCTCCGGCGTGGGCAATCACCGCAGCGCCATCGATCACGCTTCTCTGGGCGTGCCTGTGATCGCCGTCGGCATCCCCACCGTCATCGCCGGCGATACTCTGGTTGAGGAACTAACGGGACAAAGTGCAGCGGACTCCACCGGTTTGTTCCTTACACCCCGGGATATTTCCTCCCGCGTGGCAGAGCTGGGCCGCTTGGTGGGCTATGCCGTCTCTTCTGCGCTGCACCCCTCTCTCAGCGTAGAAGAGATCACCGGACTTCTCAGTTGAAAGAGAAAAACGCCCGCCGTGATGGCGGGCGTTTTCTTTGAGTAATTTTGAGGAGAGAGAAAATCACATAAGGAGTATATCCTTTGTACAGGTATTATGATACCCGCAAAAATTGACCATTTCTTGAATTATTGATGAACATTTTGTAAATCCGCCGCTCATTCCAGCACTTCTTGGATGGTCTCGCCATCTATATTGCCGCCGGTCAGGATCAGCGCCGTCTTTTTACCGGTAAATTTCTCCGGGAAGTCCCACACGGCTGCCACGGTGGTGGCACTGCCACCTTCGATGACGTACTTTTCCTCCGTCAGCAAAAAAGCCACTGCTTTACGGATCGTCTCTTCCTTGACCACCAAAATATCGTCCACATAATCGCGCAGCATCTCGTAGCTTAAGCGACCCACACCGCCCACAAGCGCATCGCAGACGGTCTCACCGATGGGATATTCCTCATAGCACACGCCGTCAAGATAGCTGGCCGCCATAGCGGGGCAAGCCTCCGTCTGCACGCCGTAGACCCGGATGGCAGGATTGATGGTCTTCGCCGCCAGTGCCACAGCGGTGGCAATGCCGCCTCCGCCGATAGGCACCACGATGGTGTCAATCTCCGGCTCCTGCTCCAGGATTTCCAGCGCCACGGCACCCTGTCCGGCATACACCAAAACATCCTCGTGACATGAGTCAATATTGATCAGTCCGTTTTCCCGGATGTATGCCATACCCTGTGCGTGTGCTTCATCGTAATTGCTGCCCATGATCTTTACTTCCGCGCCAAAATAACGGATCTTATCGATCTTACTCTGGGGCGTGCAGGCAGGCACAATGATCACCGCTTTGTCGATGCCCAAAATCTGCGCAGCATAGGCCACGGAACTTCCATGGTTACCGGAGGACACCGCACCCACGCCGCGGCTGCGCTCATCATCGGTAAGCGACAACATCTTATTTATCGCACCGCGGATCTTGAAACTGCGCGCACGCTGCAAACTCTCCAGCTTAAAATAAAACTTGTGTGCTTCATCGCCAAGGAAGAACGACTCCTCCAGCGGCGTCTGACGTACATACGGCTGAATCGTCTGGCGAGCCGCCAGAATATCTTCAAATCTCAGCTTTTTCATCATCTTGTTCCGTAGGTGTAATAATCGGTGCTGTCCTCGATCACCATCGGCAGACCGTTGTGGTAAACGGGGATCGTCTCAAACTTAAAGCGGCTGATGCGGTGCTTGTGGTCGATCTTTGCCTTGGTCTCCGGGTCGCAAATGCCCTTGCGGATATATTCGTTTACCGCATGGTACGTAAAGCCCAGATTATCCTCGTCGGTCAGACCGGTCAGGCCGTCAGAGGGAGGCTTGACCACGAACTTCTCCGGCAGACCCAACTCCCGACCCATAGCCACCACCTCTTCCGTGGTATACATACCAAGCGGAGAAAACGCACCGGCACTGTCGCCATAAATGGTGCAGTAGCCCACCCAGTCTTCACTGAGGTTGGAGGTGTTGATCACAATGCCGCCGGGCAGCGTCTGCGCCACGGCATAGAGCGTGCACATACGGATGCGGCTGGGGAGATTGACCTTGGTAGTGCGGCTGGCAGGCAGCCCCACCAGCTCCATCTGGCTCAGGACACCTTCGTTGGCATCATGAATGTTGATGGTGGCATGGGGAATGCCCAAAAAGTCCACCAAATCACGGCTATAATCAATGTCGGGCTGTACACCGTTGGGCATCAGCACGCCAAACACGTTCTCGCGTCCATAGGCAGCCACACTGAGTGCCGCCACCACACTGCTGTCCTTACCGCCGGAAATGCCGATAACGGCCGTTTTGCCGCCGCATGCGCTCATCCGTTCACGCATCCACTCAATCAGACCCACCAACTGCTCTTTTGCGTTGAATTCCATGTCCATGTCCTCCTTTGAGGTTTTTTCCTATTGTACCCCCAACCACCGGGAATTGCAAACAAAAAAGAAGAAGCTCCCCTTTGGGGAGCTTCTTCTTTGTGTGTTTTGTTAGGAGAGAGAGAGAAAATCACATAAGGAATGTATCCTTTGTACAGGTATTATCATACCCACAAAACTTGACCATTTCTTGAATTGTTGATGAACATTTTGTAAACAACAAAAAGTTCACTGGAATTTCTTGCTCTCCGCCACCGCCAGTTGGTCGCAGCGATTGTTCTTTTCGTTGGATGCGTGACCTTTCACCCAGTGGTAATGCACCTCATGCTTCGCGATCAGGGGCAAGAGCTGTTCCCACAGATCCACATTCAGTGCCGGCTTCTTGTCGGACTTGATCCAGCCCTTCTTCTTCCAGCCGTAAACCCAGCCCTTCTCCAGTGCGTCGATGACGTACTTGGAGTCGGAGTACAACTCCACAATGCATGCTTCCTTCAGCATACTCAGGGCGCGGATGACGCCTGTCAGCTCCATGCGGTTATTGGTGGTTCCAGCCGCACCGCCGGAGATCTCTTTCTCGATGCCGTTCCATTCCAGAATCGCTCCCCAGCCACCAGGGCCGGGATTGCCGCTGCATGCACCGTCGGTGTAGATTGTTACAATTTTCATAGTAATTCCTTGTTACGCAGGACTTTTCCTTTTACACGGCACCCTCTTCCGACGGTGCATGCGTGTCATCCCCGAGCGGTTGCCGCGTAAGTGGCGAGCGAGTGGGGACATTTGTGCCTGTGAAGCCGCGTCAGTGTGCTTCTCCGTCGGTGTAGATTGTTACAGTTTTCATGTCGGTTCCACCTCTACCACATACAGCATTTCGCCCTCTACCCGAAACTTGATGTTCCATTTGGCAAAGGTCAGGCCGTAGATCCGCTGAGGATCATCCTGATACCGGGGTCGGGGATCGGCCTCCAGCACAGCGCACACAGCGTCACGGTGCTCTTCCGGCACCTTTTCCAGCACCCCGGCAGGAAATTCCACTTTCAGCAGAGGACGCTCCAACGCGTCTGTCCAGCCACCGCAGGCGTCTGTACGACAGTCGGCATAAGGCAGGTATGGCTTGATGTCAAAAATCGGCGTTCCGTCCATCAGGTCCACGCCGCGGACATGGATCACAGGGCCCAGCTCGCGATCCAGTTCCACCTTGTCCAGTTCCACACAGGAAAGGCCGATGGCGTTGGGACGAAAAGGCGAGCGGGTGGCGAAGACACCCATCTTCTCGTTGCCGCCCAACCGCCGCGGGCGCACCAGCGGCGACCAGGTGTCCCGCGCTGCTTTGGAAAACTGCCAAACCAGCCACAGGTGAGAAAATTCTTCCAACCCGCGCAAAGCGTCCATATTGCGGTACTCCGGCTCAAAAACGATCCTTCCCCGCAGTTGCGGAATGAGGCCGCTCTGCCGCGGCACACCGAACTTTTCGGGAAGATCTGTCCGGATCCGGGCAATCACTTTCAGCGTGTAGGTTTCCATATCAGCGCTTGCGGCGACCTGTGTCGGTGAGATGAGCGGTGATATCCTTGGGCAAATGCAGCATACGCAGTCCCTGGCCAGCCACCACCAACACGATGTAAAGGAGGAATACCCAGATATTCTGGAACTGAGCGCCGATGTAAAACATAACGAACAACGCCAACAAAAGCAATGTGTTGATGCGCTTGTTGTCCGCCTCAACATCCTGCAGTGCCTCGCTCTTGAGGTAGATGGTCTTGCCGTAGGTAAACTCCGTAGTGGACGCAGGATCGTGATAGAGCGTCTTGGTAAAGTATACCCAGCGGGTCAAAGGTCTTTCCGGACTCTTCTTTTTCTTGGTCTTACTCATGGTTCTCCTCCGTCTGCTCCTTCTCGGCACGGGCCACACTGATCACACGCACGCCATCCTTCAGGCGCATCACGCGCACACCCTGTGCCACACGGCCGTAGATATTGATATCAGCCGTAGGCATGCGGATAATGGTGCCGTCATCGGAGATCATCAGAATATCTTCCTCACCGGTAACCACCTTGGCAGCGACTACCTTACCGGTTTTCTCGGTAATGTTGTAGTTCTTCATACCGCTGCCGCCGCGGCGCTGAGGCTCGCCGCCTTCACCGCGGAGGTATTCCTCAATGTCGGTGCGTTTGCCAAAGCCGTTCTCGGTGATGGTCAGCAGCGTCTGTCCCTCGTGGGCTCTGGCACCGGCCACCACATAGTCGCCCTCTTTCAGGCGAATACCGCGCACGCCCACGGCGTCACGGCCCATGCAGCGAATGTCAGTCTCGCGGAAGCAGATGGCCATACCCTCACGGGTCACCAGCAGAATATTCTGCGCACCGTCGGTGCGGCGTACTTCGATCAGCTCGTCACCCTCGTCCAAGCTCAACGCACGAATACCAGCCTTGCGGGCAGTGTTCAGCGAACTCAGTTCCAGACGCTTCACCGTACCCATGCGGGTGATCATCACCAGGAAGCTCTCGTCAAATTCACGTACAGCCAGCGCTGCGGTAACGCATTCTCCGCTTTCCAGCGGCAGAATATTGACGATATTGGTACCCTTGGCGGCGCGACCGGCCTCGGGGATGAGATATCCCTTCTTACGGTGTACCTTGCCGGTGTTGGTAAAGAAGAGAATGTGATCATGAGTAGAAGCAGTAAACACAGCAGCCACCGCATCCTCTTCCCGGGTAGTCATGGCCTTCACGCCCTTACCGCCGCGGCGCTGAGCGGAATACTCGCTGGCAGGTGTGCGCTTGATGTAGCCGTTCTGAGTCAGGGTGAAAACACACTCTTCCTCTTCAATGAGATCCTCGATATCGATTTCGTCCTCCACATCCTGAATCTCCGTCTTACGCTCATCACCGTACTTTTCGCGGATCTCAGTGAGCTCGTCCTTCAGCACGCCGCGCAGCTTTTCCTCGCTGCCCAGCAATTCCACATAGTAGGCAATGCGCTTTTCCAGCTCTTCGTATTCGTTCTGCAGCTTCTCGCGGTTGAGACCCTGCAGCGCAATGAGGCGCATGTCGCAGATAGCCTGTGCCTGCACCTCGGACAAGCCGAAGCGTACCATCAGGTTATCGCGGGCATTATCATAGCTGGTGCGGATAATACGGATGACCTCGTCGATGTTATCCTGAGCAATCAGCAGACCCTGCAGCAGATGCTCACGCTCGCGAGCCTTCTTCAGATCGTATTGCGTGCGGCGGGTGATGATCTCCAGCTGGAAAGCCAAATACTCATCGATGATGTGCCGCAGAGACAAAATCTTAGGCTGCTTCTGGTCATCTACCAGCGCCAGCATGTTGATGGCAAAGCTGGTCTGCATCTGGGTCTGGGCAAACAGGCGGTTGAGCACCACCTGGGGATTGGCGTCACGCTTGAGATCGATGACGATACGCATACCGTTGCGGTCGGTCTGGTCGGTGATGTTGCTGATACCTTCCAGACGCTTATCATTGACCTGATCGGCCATGTTCTTAATGAGCATGCGCTTGTTGACCTGATAAGGCAGCTCCGTCACGATAATGCGGGTGCGACCCTGCACCTCTTCAAACTCGGTACGGGCGCGCAGAATCACCTTGCCGCGGCCGGTGGCATAAGCGGCACGAATGCCGCTGCGGCCCATGATAATGCCTTTCGTGGGGAAATCGGGACCCGTCACATGCTGCATCAGATCATAGAGGGTAGCCTCCGGATTTTCCAGCACGCAGATGCAGGCATTGATGACTTCCGTCAGGTTATGAGGCGGAATATTGGTAGCCATACCCACGGCAATACCGGAAGAACCATTCACCAACAGGTTGGGGAAACGGGCAGGCAGCACGCGGGGTTCTTTTCTTGTTTCGTCGAAGTTGGGATCCCACTCCACCGTCTCTTTTTCAATATCGCGTAGCATTTCGCCGGCCATCTTGGCCATGCGAGCCTCGGTATAACGGTAAGCGGCAGGGGGGTCGCCGTCCACGGTACCGAAGTTACCGTGACCGTCGATGAGAGGATAGCGCATAGAGAAACTCTGTGCCAGACGCACCAGAGCGTCGTACACGCTGGCGTGACCATGGGGATGATAACGACCCAGCACGTCACCGACTGCGGTAACGCTCTTGCGGAAAGCTTTGTCGTAGGTCAGTCCGTCCTCGTGCATGGTGTAAAGGATACGGCGATGTACCGGCTTAAGACCGTCGCGCACGTCAGGCAGAGCGCGACCCACGATGACCGACATGGCGTACTCGATATAGGAGGTCTCCATCTCCTTAACCAGTTCGCTCTGTACGATCTTTTGTTCCGGATAACGCAAAGATTCAGGATCATAGTCCACGTTCTTGTGTGCCATTTTGGGTGACCTCCTTTCTTAAATATCCAGATTCACGGCATATTTTGCCTTTTCTTCAATAAATGCCTTACGGGGCTCCACCTTTTCGCCCATCAGCACCGTGAAGATCTCGTCGGCGCGGATAGCATCCTCCAGCGTAATCTGCTTGAGGGTGCGAGTGGTGGGATCCATAGTGGTCTCCCACAGCTCTGAGGGATCCATCTCACCAAGACCCTTGAAGCGGGTGATATCCACCTTGGCGTTGGGATTGTCGCCGCGCATCTCGGCGCTGACAGTGTCGCGTTCCTCATCGGAGAAAGCTACACGGGTGGTCTTGCCGCGGGTCAGCTTGTAGAGGGGCGGCACAGCGGCGTAAACGTAGCCCTGCTCCAGCAGCGGCCGCATATAACGGAAGAAGAAAGTCAGCAGCAGTGTGCGGATATGGCTTCCGTCCACGTCGGCATCGGCCATGATGATGACTTTGTGATAGCGGAGCTTGGCAGGATCGAACTCCTCGCCAATACCGGCGCCCAGCGCCGTGATCACAGGCTGAAGCTTATCGTTGCCATAGATTTTGTCGGCCCGAACACGCTCCACGTTGTGCATCTTACCCCACAGAGGCAGAATGGCCTGGAAGCGGGAATCGCGGCCGTCGGTGGCGCTGCCGCCTGCAGAGTCACCCTCTACGATGTAGATCTCGGTCAGTTCGGGATTATTTTCGTTGCAGTCACGCAGCTTGTCGGGCATGGCTGCGCCACCCAGCGCCGTCTTGCGGCGAATGGATTCCCGGGCTTTGCGCGCTGCTTCACGGGCGCGGTTAGCCGTCAGCGCTTTGTCCAAAATAGTGCGGGCCACCACCGGATGTTCTTCCAGATACACCGCCAGCTGATCGGAAACAATATTGTCCACCAGTGTACGGATATGGGCATTACCCAGCTTGGCCTTGGTCTGGCCTTCAAACTGTGCTTCCGTCAGTTTCACGCTGATGACAGCGGTAATGCCTTCGCGGCAATCTTCACCGGAGACCTTGTCATCACCCTTGATCATGCCATACTTAATGCCATAGGCATTGAGCACACGGGTGAGCGCTGCCTTGAAACCGGTCTCGTGCATGCCGCCCTCAGGCGTACGGATATCATTGGCAAAAGAGACAATGTTTTCGTTGTATCCGTCATTATACTGCAGTGCAATCTCCGCCGTGGAATCACCCTTACTGCCGGAAACGTAAATCACTTCTTGATGCAGCTCATTTTTATTATGATTGAGGTAAGTTACATATTCGCGGATACCGCCTTCATAGCACATGGTGTCGTTCTGCTCACGACCTGGCCGCTTGTCAGCGATGGAAATGCGCAGACCCGCATTCAAAAATGCCTGCTCACGCATACGGGTATGGAGGATGCTGTAGTCGTACTCCACCGTGTCAAACATCTGATCATCGGGCTTGAACGTAACGGTGGTACCGGTACGGTCGGTCTCGCCGACAATCTTCATCTCGCTGACAATGTTTCCGCGGGAGAAAGTCATCTCGTGGATCTTACCTTCTTTATGCACCTGTACCTTCAGCCATTCCGACAGGGCGTTCACCACGCTGGCGCCCACGCCATGCAGACCGCCGGACACCTTGTAACCGCCACCGCCAAACTTACCACCGGCATGCAGAACGGTGAACACCACTTCCAGAGCCGGTCTTCCCGTCTGGGCCTGAATATCTACAGGGATACCGCGGCCGTTGTCTGCCACGGTGATGGTGCCGTCCTCATTAATGGAAACCTGAATTTCCGTACAGTAGCCGGCCAGTGCCTCGTCAATGGAGTTATCGACGATCTCATACACCAGATGGTGGAGACCGGAAGACGAGGTGGAGCCGATATACATGCCGGGACGCTTGCGCACCGCCTCCAGACCTTCCAAGACCTGGATTTCCGCGGCGCCGTATTCCTGTTCAACGGCTGTCACTTTTTCCATTTCAGACATAGTCATTCTCCTTCTCCTTGCAATGCTTCCCGCTGCTCTGCGGCACGACGTGCCAGAGTGGAGGAATTCAACTGCGATATGTATACGATCTGACGGTGATAGGGATGGTCACACACCACAAAAGACTTGGGAATATCTTCAATGGCTGTCAATATTACACCTTCCTCTTCCGCCTGGTTCAAAAATGTTCTTGTTATTTTAGATTGGGAAGTATTATCCAGATCAAAGATACCAATGATCCGCTTGTCTTCCAGCATCAAGTTCTGTCCTATATGCAGATAGCCCATCAGATAACCTCCCCGCCGCTGATATGAAATACCTTACCGGCCTCCAATGCCTCCAACCGATCATTTTCACAGCAGGTGATAAAAATCTGACCTCCTGCAATGCGATTGAGTACATATTCCTGCCGTTTGACATCCAGTTCACTGAGTACATCATCCAGCAACATCACCGGATATTCTCCGATGGCATTCTTGTGTATCTCACGCTCAGCCAACTTCAAAGCCAATGCCGCCGTGCGTACCTGTCCCTGCGAAGAGAATTGCCGTGCGCTGCGCCCGTTGATCAATACCTCAATATCATCTTTATGAGGACCAGATAGACACAAACGACTGGCTACTTCTGCTTCATAATGGGACTTCTGATGCTCCTGCAGTGCCAAAACCAACTGTGCGTGAGGTGCAAATGGATCTTTCACCGTTTTCACGGTTTGATATTGCAGCTCCATTTCTTCTCTTCCGCCGCTGCATTCGGCGTGGGCCATGCGGGCATGCTCTGCCAGCGCCGCACAGAATTTTGCACGATAACTGATGAGCACAGCACCCATCTGGCACATTCTCTCATTGAAATCCGGCAGCATGTATAAAAGCTGCGGATGCTCCTCACTGTCACGCAGAATACGCGTCTTATGCTCGTAGAGCCGGTTATATTCCGCCAATGCTTCGGCATATCGCGGCCGCAGCTGACTGAGGGAAATATCCATAAACCGCCGCCGCGCAGCTGCTCCTTCCCTGATGAGATACAAATCTTCCGGGGAGAAGAAAACCGTATGCAGCACATCACTCAGAGCAGAGGCATTCTTTGCTGTCACACCATTCACAGTAATCTTTCTCCGTCTGCCCCGCTGCAGCGTAATATCCGTTTTAAATTCCCGATCACGGCTTTCGATAATACCTACCAGATGCGCCGATTCTTTTTCAAACCCAATCAATTCCCGGTCTGCATGAGAACGCGGCGATTTACCGCAGCTCATGTAAGCAATCGCTTCCAATAGGTTGGTTTTTCCCTGTGCGTTTTCGCCGTAAATCACATTGCAGCCGCCATCAAACGTCAGCTCTGCTCTTTCATAGTTGCGAAAACCCTCCAGCGAAAGGCTTTTAATCTTCATAAGAAACGGTCAACTGCTGTCCATCCAGCTCCACAATGTCACCGGGACGGATCTTCTTGCCGCGCATCGTGCATACTTCACCGTTGACCTTCACTTCACCCTCCTGGATGATGATCTTGGCCTCACCGCCGGTAGAAACCAGGTTGGCAAACTTCAACAGATCCTGCAGCTTGATAAATTCCGTAGTAATAATGATATTTTCCATACTTTTCACTTCTTAAAATATAAATTATTGAGCCTTCAAACGAACAGGCAGCACCATATAGAGGAAGTTATCCTCGCCGCTGACAGGAGTAATAATGCAGGGCGAAACACTGGTGTTCAATTCCATGCGTACCCGCTCAGCAGGTGCATAACGCAATGCATCCATCAAATAACGGTTATTGAAGCCAATCTCCAGACCGGCACCGTCACCGCTGACAGCACAGATATCCTTTGCCTCACCATTACCGGTCTTGGCAGAGAGATACACGCGGTCAGATTCAAACACGCAGCGCACAGGACTCTTCAACTTTTCACTAATCACTACGCTGACACGGTCCAGGCTTTCCAGCATGGCCTTACTCTCCACTTCCACGCAAATAGGATTGGTGCGGGGAATGGCTGTGCGATAATTCAAAAATTCGCCTTCCAGACGGCGGCAGATCAACTGCGTGCTGCCGGCTTCAAAAAGAAGATGGCGCTTACCCTGAATCACGGTAATGAGATCATCACTGTCAGCACAAATATTTTCCACTTCCTTCAGCGCACTGCCGGGTGCTACGAAGCGGAATGCACCACCATCGATACGCTCCAGAGGCTCGCGGCGCAATGCCAGGCGGAAACCGTCTACGCTGACAACCGTCAAACCCTTGTCATCCACTTCAAACAGAGAACCGGTGTGCACCGGACGGCTTTCATTGGTAGACACAGCAAAGCTGGTCTGGTTGATCATGGATTTGAGTGTCCGCTGCTGAATGGAAACACTGAATTCATCGTCCACTTCCGGCAGATCAGGATAATCATCAGCGCTCAGACCGAGAATGTCGAAGCTGGCATCGCCGCAGGACAGATGCACCATGTACTTTTCATCGGCAGAAAAAACGATGATATCGTCGGGCATCTTACGGATAATTTCACCGAAAAGACGGGCATTGAGCACAATGCGGCCTTCCTGATGGATCTCCGCTTCGAAAGCGGTGCGAATACCGGTTTGCATATTGTAGCCGGACAAGGTCAGACAAGTAGTACCTTCCAGCAGGATACCCTCCAGCGCGGGAATAGAACTTTTAGAAGCCACGGCGCGGCTGGCCGTGGAAACGGCTGCTTGCAGCAAAGCTTTTTCACAGGAAAAACGCAGCATATTTGTTACAGTCCTTTCTTTTGAACTCAAAATTTAGCAGGCATATTTCTCATCAAGAGAACATAAACTAATCTTTTTTTAGTAACAGTAGTCGTAGAGAAAACTTTTGTGGAAACCTTAAAAAAACCCTTGAAACGACTGGATTTTTTATCAACACCAGGAAGCTTACTTTTTCCCTCTGTTTCCACAGAAAAAAGGGTTTATCTTTCTTTCCACATATTATCCACGTGGATTCCACAGGAAATGTGTACTCTTATTTTTTAGAATTGATATTGGTTGTAATTTCTTTTACGATTTCAGCAAAGGCGGGATCAGACTGCATTTTCTTCTCGACATTGTCCAGCGAGTGAAGAACAGTGGAGTGATCTCTTCCGCCGAACTTCTTACCAATATCAACCAGAGGAATGTTTGTCATACGCCGGATCAGATACATGGCAATATTTCTTGCATTGACCACGTCGCGGCTTCGGCTCTGGCTGTAAAGAATGGTAGGATCCATGTTGTAGTACTTGCAGATATATTCGGTGATAACTTCTGCCGAGGGAATATATTCGTTGCTCTTCTTCAGCATATCCCGTACGGCACGGCTGACAGCCTGCTCATCCACCTGATCACCCAACAGATCCCGGTATGCCAGAATTTTATTGAGGGTTCCCTCGATCTGCCGCACATTGGCAGTAACATTTTCGGCAATGTAGTCGGAGATCTCATCCGGCAGCTGTACACCCAGAAGAGAAGCCTTCACCTTAATAATGGCCATGCGGGTCTCAAAATCGGGAGGAGCCACGTCTACCATCAGACCCCATTCAAAACGGGTGCGCAGTCGGTCTTCCAGCTGTGTCATCTCCCGGGGAGGACGGTCGGATGTCAGTACGATCTGGCTGCCGCCTTCATAAAGGGAGTTGAAGGTATGGAAGAATTCTTCCTGTGTCTGCTGCTTTCCGGCAATAAACTGGATATCGTCCACCAACAGCAGTGTTGCCTGCCGGTATTTCTCCCGGAACTCGGCGTTCTTACCTTCACGAATGGCATTGACCAGCTCGTTGGTAAATTCATCGCCTTTGATATAGACGATTTTAGCCTTGCCGTCTCTGCGCTGCACCTGATGGGCAATGGCATAGAGAAGATGGGTCTTGCCCAAACCGCTGTCGCCGTAAATGAAGAGAGGGTTGTAGTTTTCGCCGGGTTTTTCGGCAACGGCTTTTGCCGCGGCGTAAGCCAGCTTATTGCTCGGTCCAACTACATAGGTTTCAAAGGTAAATGCGTCAGACTCGTACAGCGCGCCGGGCTGATCGGGAGCAACACCGTGATAAGCAGACAGCTGATCGTCATTGAGGATCTTTACTTCCAGATCGGCAGAAAAAATGTCTTTCAGAGCCTCTTTGATGTGGCGCATAAAACGGGCCTCAATGGTACTCTTCTTAAAAGTGTTGCTGCAATGCAGCACAAAGGCAGAATCTTCCATAGTAATGACTTTAATTTCGTCAAACCAGGTGTCAATTGTCGTCTCACTAAGCTGGGTACGCAGCCGGTCAAGTACATTTTTCCAAACATCTGCAATGGATTTCAAAGAAAGCTCCCCTTCCTGCCCGTGTTTTTTATCTGAAAATGTTTGTGTTGAAAAGGACGAATATAATCAATTTATTATAGCAAAAAACCTGTGGAAAGTCTATACATATTCTAATATAATGTTCAAAAAAATGAGATGGATACCATACCACATATTGGGATAAAACAGAAAGATCAACCACCATATTTAGTTCCTTCTTTTTCGTTGAAAGAAGTTATTTTTTGAAAAAAATAACCTTCAAAAATACGAAGATTTTACCTTGACATAATACCTTTTTATATGTATAATATCAGTCGCGCCGTTTGTACGGCGCTTCGAAAAGAGTACTGCGGTGCGCAGCGTATGCTTCGTGCTGTCGAGTATGTGCGGCAGAGAATTTCTGCATTTCTCTGTACGCCTATTTTATTTAATGGAGGTGTCATGCAATGTTCCGTACCTATCAGCCCAAGAAGCGTCAGCGCTCCAAGGAGCACGGCTTCCGCAAGAGAATGGCCACCAAAAACGGCCGTAAGGTGCTGGCCCGCCGCCGCGCTAAGGGCCGCGCTCGCCTGACCCATTGAGGTCACGGAAAGTGCATCGCGCATAGATAAAAAACCAGGGACGGTGGAAGGGAAAACTGCCGTCCCTATTGGTCTATGTGTTGGAAGAATGTAAGCGTAGCAAAAGGTCCTTTTATGCAGGAGGAAAGCCATGAATCCGGAGATCACAGTGAAAGAAAACTATGAGTTTCGCCGCATTTACCGTAAGGGTAAGTCTGCTGTGGCTCCTGCGATGGTGCTCTATTGCCAGCGTAACCGCCAGGGTCGTACTCGTCTGGGTGTCACAGTCAGTACCAAACTGGGCAAGGCTGTGGTGCGCAATCGTGTGCGCCGCCGTTTTCGTGAAATCTGGCGTCTGAACAAGAAAGACATGGAGCCGGGCTGGGATATTATTCTTGTGGCTCGTGTCCGCGCAGTAGAAACATCCTATCAAAAGCTGGAAAAAACTTATCTGCGTCTTTTGCGTGAAGTCGGTCTTTTGAAGGAGGCGGAAGAATGAAACGCACCATTTTGCGTTTGATCCGCTTTTATCAACGGGCTGTTTCCCCCCTGTTCCCTCCCCGCTGCCGTTTTATTCCCAGCTGCTCGCAATATGCGTTGGAAGCTGTGGAGAAATACGGCGCAGTGAAAGGAACCTGGCTTGCTGTAAAACGTTTTTCCCGGTGTCATCCTTTCCATAAGGGCGGCTGGTACGATCCGGTGCCCTGATTTTTTCCCGTGAAAAAAGAAACAAAATGATGTTTCACAAAAGAATCACGGAGGTAAACAACAAATGTTTGCACAGCTCGGTTATTACATCTGCATGCCGTTTGCCTGGTTGACCCGTATTTTCTACAACCTCACCGGCTCTTACGGTATTGCTCTGATCCTCTTCACCCTGCTGGTGAAGATCGTGCTGCTGCCCTTCCAGCTTAAGAGCAAGAAGAGCATGCTGCGCATGAACCGCATGAACGGCAAGATCAAGGATATCCAGACCCGTTATGCCAATAATAAAGAGCGTCAGCAGCAGGAGATGGCAGACCTGTACGCACGTGAGGGTATCAACCCCATGTCCGGCTGCCTGTGGAGCTTCCTGCCCCTGCCCATCATGATCGCCCTTTATAACATCATCCGCTATCCCCTGCACTATCTGATGATGATCTCCAAGGAGACCATCGCAGAAATCACCAGCCTGGCCACCGGTATGGGCTATGTGACTGCCACCGGCACCAATAAGGCTGCTTTTGAGGAAATCAATCTGGCCAAGTTTATCCACGATAACTGGGCCTCTTTTGAAGGCAAGTTCGAAGGTCTGATCGATCTGGACTATACCTTCCTGGGCATGGACCTGTCTATCGTTGCAGGCGATAAGTTCGGCGAGATTCTCACCGGCGGTTGGCCCATCTTCGGCCTGATGCTGCTGCCTATCATTGCAACTGCCATCCAGTTTGCTATGACCCTCATCAGCATGAAGAGCAGCAACAGCGAAATGAACGGTTCCAGCAAGGGCATGATGTACATGATGCCCCTGATGACCCTGTGGTTCGGTTTCAGCCTGCCTTCCGCTCTGTGCGTGTACTGGATTGCTCAGTCCGCCTTTGCTCTGATTCAGGAAATGACGCTGAACAAGTATTTCAACAAGATCCTCGACCGCGAGGAGACCGATAAGGAGCGCGCCAAGCGTGAGGCTCGCTATGCCAAGTATGAAAAGCAGAAGGAAATGATGGCCCAGCAGCAGGCTGCGTCCGGCAAGGGTACCAGCACTTCCAAGAAAAAGCAGCAGCAGTACAAGGCCGCCGAGAAGAAGCAGGCCAGTACCAATGAAAACGGCCGTCTGGGCAACCGTCCCTACGCCCGTGGCCGCGCCTACAGCGAGGATCATTACGCTGACTGAACATAAGGAGTTTTGTCTATGAGTTATATTGATGTAACGGGCAAGACCGAAGACGAAGCCATCCGCAAGGCACTTGCCCAGCTGGGCATGGACCGTGACGATGTCTCCGTGGAGATCCTGGAGCGCGCAAAAAGCGGCTTCCTGGGCCTGGGCGGCAATCCCGCCCGCGTCCGCGTCACCTATGATGCTCCTGAGCAGGAGCAGGCTGCGTCTGTAACGGAGGTAACTGCCCCCGTCGCTGCTGAGTCTGAAAAGAAGAATCCTGTGGAAAAGAAGCAGGAAAAAAAGCCCGAGAAGAAGGCGGAAAAGCCTGCCGTCAAGCAGGAAGTGAAGGTTGAGGAGAAGGTGGAGGCCGCCGAAGAAGGCCTCTGCACCGATGCCAATGCCGCACGTATCTGTGCCTTCCTGGACGGTTTGCTGGAACACCTGGACAGCCGTGCCCAGGTCAAGGTCTACGAGACTGAGAAGGGCCGCTATAAGGTCATTCTGGAAGGTCAGAAGCTGGGCGCCCTCATTGGCCGCCGCGGCGAGACCCTGGACGCCATTCAGCAGCTGACCAACTACGCTGTCAACAGCGGCAGCGAAAAGCGCATCCGTGTTCATGTGGATGCTGAGAACTATCGCGCCAAGCGCGAGCAGAGCCTGGAAGCACTGGCTGCCAAAGTAGCTGCCAAGGTGGTCAAGTACCGCCGCAGTGTGACTCTGGAACCTATGAACGCCTATGAGCGCCATGTGATCCATTCGGCACTGCAGGAAGTTTCCGGCGTCACTACGTACTCCATCGGCACCGAGCCCAACCGCCGCGTTGTGGTTGCCTATGACCGCGATAAGCGCTGAAAACGAGAAAAGAACGAAAAGGCCGGGAAAAATCCCGGCCTTTTTCATTTTTTCTCAGGAAATTTCTTTCCAGAAACGGTTTGATATAGTATAATGACTACAAAGTAATTAAAAGGAGGAGATTCCCATGTCCTACGAAATTCTCGTTATTAACCCCGGTTCTACTTCTACCAAGATTGGTGTTTTCTGCGATGAGACAATGCTTTTTGATGTGACGCTGCGTCACAGTGCTGAAGAATTGGCTCCCTTTGCTACCATCGCCGATCAGAAAGAGTTCCGCAAGGAACTGGTTCTCTCCGCTCTGCGTGAAAAGAATTATGACGCCAAAAATCTCGGCGCCGTTTCTGCCCGCGGCGGTCTGGTAGCCCCCATTCCCGGCGGTACCTATGCTGTCAATGAGAAACTGCTGGCAGACTGCGCAGTAGGCGTACAGGGTCAGCATGCCTCTAATCTGGGTGCTATGATCGCCAACGAGATCGGCAGCGAGCTGGGTATTCCTGCTTTTGTAGTGGATCCTCCTGTGGTGGATGAAATGTCCGATGTGGCCCGTTTTTCCGGCCATCCCGCGATCATTCGCGCCAGTAAGTTCCATGCGTTGAATCAGAAAGCTGTGGCTAAGCGCTACGCTAAGGAATGCGGCAAGGCTTACGAAGAGCTGAATCTGATCGTCTGCCATATGGGCGGCGGCGTCAGCGTGGGTGCCCATGACCACGGATTCATCGTGGATACCCAGAATGCGCTGGATGGTGACGGCCCCTTCTCCCCCGAACGCAGCGGCTCTCTGCCCTCCGGTCAGCTGGTGGAGCTGTGCTTCAGCGGCGACTATACTCAGGCTGAGATCAAAAAGATGCTGGCTGGCCGCGGCGGCATCGTGGCCTATACCGGTACTACCAATATGATTGAGATCTCCGAAAAGGCCAAGACCGACGAATATACCGCCCGCGTGCTGGCCGCTTTCCACTATCAGATCGCCAAGGAAATCGGCGCCATGGCCGCTGTTCTGAGCGGCAAGGTGGATCAGATCATCCTTACCGGCGGCATTGCCTACAATAAGGCGACGGTGGAAGAACTGCGCGAAAAGACGGGTTGGATCGCCCCCATCACCGTCTATCCCGGCGAGGACGAACTGCTGGCCCTCACTCAGGGCGCCCTGCGCGTTCTCAACGGCGAAGAGGAAGCTAAGGTTTATTGATGACTATATAAAAGAAAGCCGCCCGAAAGGGCGGCTTTCTTTTATACGGAACTTTCCCTGTTTTTTCGTTGTTTCTTTACAGCTTCTAAGATAGTACCTGCTATGATGGATAAAAAGAATACGATACCCCAGATGAGCCAGCCGTAATGGGTGTTTCCTGTAAAGGCACCTTCGGGGTAAGGGCCGAAGATCATACCCAAAACGATGCCGACGAAGAAACCGCCGGTGCTCATGCGGGAGAGGCGCGTTTTTCCACACAGGGCAAAAAGGAGAGATACGGCCATCGCATACCAGAAAAGGTTGCTGCTTAAAAGCCAGCCATAAAGATAGCTGTGTTCACCGCTGGGTATGACGGAGAAGAGCCAGCCCTTAACACTGCTCTGCGACAGATCGCACCAAAGGACGCGGCCGGCGAGATAGATCAGGAGATAAGCCAGCAGCGTCCAAAGAGCTTCCATCAAGCGCGCCTTGCATTGTGCTGCGCGTTGGGCTGCTTTTTGCTCTTGCTCCAACTTGTAGAGATAATAGATCTGCTCGGCCGGAGTGGGACTTCCCTTTTCTGCGTCGGAAAGGAGAAAATCCACCGTGGTGCCCAGAATTTCCGCCAGACGGAAGAGATTTTCTGTGCTGGGAGCGGATTGACCCGTTTCCCATTTGGTCACCGCCTGACGGCTGACGCCTACCAGTTCGGCCGTTTTTTCCTGCGACAGACCGGCGCTCTGCCGGCAGTTTTTGATTCGATCAGATAATGCCACGGTCAGCACCTCCTTTGCTGACCCTATGATAGCAAAAAAGAGTCGAAAATTCCACCAACTATTTGGCAACTATCGGTTGCCAAAGCAAAGAAAGCCGCCCGAAAGGGCGGCTTTCTTTTACTGTTTCAAGATTTTTCAGCACAGCTTTGCGCCGGCAGGGATGCTATCGCTGACCATCAGCAGGTTCAGCTTTTCCTCGCCCTTTTCCTTATGGACGGCGCTGATCAGCATGCCGCAGCTCTCCTGACCCATCATCTTGCGGGGAGGCAGGTTGATGATGGCCACCAGCGTCTTGCCGATGAGATCCTCGGGCTTATACCACTTGGCGATGCCGGAGAGGATCTGGCGGTCGGTACCGCTGCCGTCATCGAGAGTGAACTTCAGCAGCTTATCGCTCTTCTTCACATTCTGGCAATCCTTGACCTTCACGGCGCGGAAATCGGACTTGCAGAAGGTGTCAAAATCCACATTCTCTGCGGCAAAGGGCTCGATCTCCAGAGGAGGCAGAGCGGCCTTGCGGGCGGCCTCGGCGGCAGCTTCCAGCTCGGCTAGGGCCTTTTCCATATCGATACGGGGGAAGAGATTCTCGCCCTTGGTGATGGCGGCGGTCTCGCTCAGGCTGCCCCAGACAGCGGCGCTGTCCCAGGTCTGGGCGGCTTCGTCGGCACTGATCTGGGCAAAGAGCTTGGACATGCTCTCAGGCATGAAGGGGATGAGCAGGATGCCGCAGATGCGGGCGGTCTCCAGCAGATTGTACAGGACGTGAGCCAGACGTGCGCCGTTGGCCTCCATATCCTTGGCCAGAGCCCAGGGAGCCGTCTCGTCGATATACTTGTTGGCACGCTGGATCACGCGGAACACATCGGCCAGAGCGGTATGGGGAGCACAGGACTCCATATCCTTCTCGTACTGCTCGCGCAGGGCGGAAGCCATGGCAATGAGATCGGTGTCGCATTCCTGAGGAGCATCGCAGTTCTTGCAGCCGGCAGGCAGGGAGCTGCCGAAATACTTACCCACCATGGCGGTGGTGCGGCTGAGCAGGTTACCCAGATCGTTGGCCAGGTCCGTGTTGATGGTCTGGATCAGCAGTTCGTTGGAGAAGTTGCCGTCAGAGCCGAAGGGGAAGGTACGCATCAGGAAGAAGCGCAGAGCGTCCACGCCGAACTTTTCAGCCAGAATATAGGGGTCCACCACGTTGCCCTTGGACTTGGACATCTTGCCGCCGTCCAGCAGCAGCCAGCCGTGACCGAACACGTGCTTGGGCAGAGGCTCACCCATGCTCATCAGCATGGCGGGCCAGATGATGGAGTGGAAACGGACGATCTCCTTACCCACGAAGTGATAATCGGCAGGCCAGTAATCGGCGTAGTCGTTATACTTGTCGTTCAGGAAGCCCAGAGCGGTGCAGTAGTTGAAAAGAGCGTCCACCCATACGTACACCACGTGACCGGGATCAAAATCCACCGGAACACCCCAGGTGAAGCTGGTGCGGGAAACGCACAGGTCCTCCAGACCGGGCTTGATGAAGTTGTTGACCATCTCGTTGACGCGGCTGCGGGGCTGCAGGAAATCGGTATCCTCCAGCAGGTGCTGCACGCGGTCAGCGTACTTGCTCAGACGGAAGAAGTAGGCCTCTTCCTCGGCATCCTCCACGGGGCGGCCGCAGTCGGGGCACTTGCCGTCCACCAGCTGGCTCTCGGTCCAGAAGGACTCGCAGGGCTTGCAGTACTTACCCTTGTAAGCGCCCTTATAGATGTCGCCGTTATCGTGCATTTTCTTGAAGATCTTCTGGATGGCGGCAACATGGTAATCGTCGGTGGTGCGGATGAAACGGTCATTGGAAATGTTCATCAGCTTCCACAGATC
>JAZRRQ010000038.1:0-5440 GCA_045650885.1 Vescimonas sp.
CTACACTTTGGCTATTTTTCAACAATGGCGCGCTTTGTTTTGTCGTTTTTCGGTAAACATTAAAGAAATCCACGCCAACTCTATCAAAGTTAGCGTGGACTTATGAATCGTATCGTCATTGGTGTTGACGCGAGTTCCAAAAGGTGACATACTGAAAAAAGAAAACGCGCATAAAAGGAGCGATAGAAATGACACAGGATCGTATTTTTCTCCGCGGTTTCCATCAGGAAACGGCCTCTTTTAACCCTATTCCCACCACCAGAGAGATGTACATGGTGCACAGCAACGGCTGCGGGCCGGTCAGCTGATGATCCTTGTCAACCACGCCGGCAGCAACTGCAAGGATCCCCAGTTCTACCGCAGTGTGGGTATCGAGCCTACCCTGTGCCGTCTGGTGGATGTGAAGGCCTGCACTTCCTTCCGCGCCGCCTACGAGCCCATCAGCGCCCTCATCTGCAACACAATCACCCCCCCGGTGCCGCCGGTGTGGGGCTCAAGACCCTACCTTATAAGAATATTCCCAAGCCCTTCTATCCCTTTGAGGAGATCAGCGAGGACATGATTCCCGCTCCCAAGTGCCTGCGATAACGAAAGAGTCGCTATAAAGCTAATAGGAAACCCGCCCCGAAACGCCTTGATTCTGCGTTTTGGGGCGGGTTTTAACCATTGGCGTTGTGCGGCATTAAAACGCGAACAAGCCGGTTGCGCAGGCAAAGGCTGTCATTGCCACAGTGACCAGAATAAAATACTTCAAGCAGTATTTTTGCCAAGCACCGATATCCAACTCCAACAGACCGGTGAACAGGAAAAAAGTGCCGACCATAGGGGAAACAGGCCACCCGACTGTCATCTGACCGATCATGGAGGCCCGGGCGATGTCGATGCCGCTGGCACCCATGTTCTCTGCCGTTTCGATGAGGATAGGCATGATGCCGTAGTAGTAGGAGTCTGCGTCAAAGAGAATGGACAAAGGAATCGTCAGCACGCCGATGATGGGGGCCATGAAGCCGGAGAGTCCGGTGGGGATCAGCTGCACAAGGGTACCTGCCATGGCGGAGGACATGCCGGACTGTCCCATGATGCCCATGAGGACACCGGCGGCGAAGATGATGCATGTCAAGCCGATGGCATCTTTGCCCTTGTCCTCCAGCAACTTTCGCTGGGTGGTGGGATCGCGGTAGTTGATAAGCAGCGCCAGCGACACGCCCACCATAAAGGCGATCACGGGTTTGACGATGCCGCTGATCATCGCGCCCAGCACCAGCAGGATGAGGAGCCAGTTGACAACAAGCAGTCGGGGGCGGCGCATTTGCTGCTGTTCCTCCGTCAAGTGGGTGACAAATTCATCCATATCCAGCGGCGCATCGGCAGACAGGATGCCTTCGGCTGTCAGTCGCTTCTTCTCCTGCCGTCCGATGAGGAGGCACAGACCCAGCGAAAACAGCAGGCCGAAAATTTGGGTGGGGATGAAGGGGATCCACAGCTGCATCACGTCCATTTCCAGCACGGTGGCTGCCCGCATGGTGGGGCCGCCCCAAGGGATGGCGTTCATGATGCCGGCGGCCAGACCCAGCGCCATGGCGAAGGAGGTGTTGCGCATATGCAGCCGTTTGAAGATGGGCAGCATGGGCGGCACCACCAGCAGGCAGGTCACCACGCCGGAGCCGTCCAGATGGACGAGGGCGGCAAAGACGAATACGCCCGCCATCAGCAGCACCGGATCGCCCCGTGTGGCCTTGATGATACGGTTGACAAAGGGATCGAAAGCGCCGGTTTCGCTGATGATGCCGAAAAAGGCCACAGAGAAGATGAACATGACGCCTGTCTGGGCGATGGAGGAAATACCGGTGAGAATATACTCGCCCACCGATGCCCCCTTGCCGATGAGAAGGCAGGTGAGGACAGGCACCAGCGAGATGGCCACATAGGGGGACGTCCATTTTCGGTTCAGCAGGAGCAAAATGGCGGCGATGGTGAGGAAGCCGGCGATGCTTAAAATGGTCTGGGACATAGTTTCACCTCGAAAAACTGATCAATTTTGTTCACACAGCCGAACTGCTGGAGCCCTTATGATTCGACTGCACTTCGCCCAGGATCGCAACCACTTTCCGGTAAACTGCATCAGCCAGGGCTTTATGCCCCTCTTCATCCATATGAATGCCATCCGTCTCACCGGGCCCGGCATACAGCGAGGCATCCAGGAACTCGGCACCGAACTTTTCACAGACCGGCTGATAGAACTCTGCCAGACGGCAGGACTCCTCGTACTTGCCGTGGAGCAGCTCGTTGGAACATTTGGCGTCAATGTCGGGAGCCAGGTGAATGGGGGAAACCACCAGAACCTTTGGCTCGTTTTGATATATCGTACTGTATCCACTACCTTCGATGTTGAAGGCACCGGGAAAGAAGCTGACCTGCAGCAGGGAGAGCAGGCCTTTGGAGGAGCCGTATGCGTTGGAAAACTTCAAGTCGTTGATGCCCAGACTGATAATCAGCAGATCAATGGGCTTGTTTTCCAGCAGACTGTAGCACAGGCCCCGCCGTCCGTTCTCATAGTCGCGGTAAAAGTCGTCAAAACTGGTTGTGCGGCCGTTCAGTCCGGCCTCCACAACCTGATAGCCTTGGCCCAGTTGTTTCTGCAGAATGCCGGTCCAGCGAGTGTTCTCATCAAAGCGGCCGGCAGTCTTAGCGTTATATCCCCAAGTGTTGGAGTCTCCGTAACAAATAATGCGAATCATATGATTGGACCTCCTCTTTTAAACTGTTTATGGTGTTTTGATTGGATATCATCAAAAGCGGGACGGCTTTTGGCAACAGGATTGACATCAGGCATCCGGATTTATATAATCGGGCCTATACGGCAAGGCAGAAAATATAGAGGAATGGGTGTATTTTATGAAGCAGCAGGATATGAAGATGTTTCTCTCCATCGTGGAGCATAAGAGTATTTCCGCCGCAGCCGCGGCGCTCCACTATGCCCAGCCCACGGTGTCGGCCTCCCTGAACCAGCTGGAGAAAACGTTGGGCGTGCAGCTGATCCGACGCACCAAGGGCAAGCGAACCGTCGAACTGACGCCTGCCGGAGCGGAATTTCTCACGCTGGCGCGGCAGTATCAGGAGCTGGACCGGCGGCTTTCCCGCTTCATCAAAGCCCATCAACACGGGGTGCTGCGCCTTGCCGCCAGCGTGGTGTCTCACCAGTACATCATCTGCCACGTGGCGCAAAAGCTGCTGCGCACCATGCCGGAGGTGGAAATCCACCTGAGTACGCTGGAAATCAAGGACATCGAGAAGGCTGCAGCGAGCCACGCCTTTGATGTTGCTATTTCGTATGATGCACCCGATTACTCGGCAGAAAAACTTGCCCATGTCACGGCGGTGCCCCTGTTTCAGGAAACCTACAGTATCCTTTGTCCCGTTGACACGCCTCTGCCAAATCGTCTGCTCTCCCCGGAGGAATTGGATCCGGCGTTTGAGGTCGTTCAGGAGAGCTATGGTAATCAGATGATGCAGGCTTGGCGGGAAGAGCACGGTTTCGGAGATGTAAAGCCGTTCTTTAAGGCCAGCAGTATGCTGTCGGTTCACACCTACCTGACAGACCCCCGCTGCTGGAGCTTCGTTCTCTCCAACACGGCCGTACAGATGGTAAACACCTATCCGGAAGCTCTGACCATCCGTCAGGTATCTCCCACGCCTGTCGTTCGAACTTGCTATGCGCTGGTGCTGGACGCCTATCCCGATGAGAACATCGTGCAGGCGCTGCTGCGGTGTCTGGATGAGTTCGTGGATGAGCGGCCTCATTTGCGGAAAATCCGCTGAGCAGCCGTCGCCTGTATTCTATCGGAAATGCGGCGTGGCATAAAATAGAAAAAGGATGCCTTCCTGCGGCGGAATTATAGCGGTTTTCCTATATTAAGGGGCGGATACACATCAGCTGCGGGCGGAAAATAATGACTTTCAGATAATAAAACCCGCCGCAGAGCGCAGAAAGTGTGCGTTTTGCGGCGGGTTTTTCTGTTTTGATCGTGGGAGCGTTGACGGAGGGAAGATGCAAAAAAGCAGATTCGGGGCGGTTGACGGGTGTGGGAAAAAGTGTCATACTGGGGCCAAGACAACAGCGCCTGCGGGCGTGAGAAAAGGAGCGGTATGTATGGCCAAGGATCGTATTTTCCTCTGCGGTTTCCATCAGGAAACGGCTTCGTTTAACCCTGTCCTTACGACGAAAGAGATGTACATGGTGCGCAGCACGGGCTGCGGGCAGGAACTGCTGGACAATATCCGCAAGGGCGGCGCCAAGCGCAGCAGCTTCTACGGCTCCGTCATCGCCGGTATGGTGGAAGTAGCGGAGGAGAATGGCTACGAGGTCCATGCCGGCTGGGATATCGGCGCCAACAGCTGCGGCGCTGTGGAGCAGAATGTGGTGGACTGGTTTTTGGAGGACACCCTCGCACGACTGAAAGAGGCCATGCCGGTGAATGCGGTGCTGCTGTGCCTCCACGGTGCTACCCAGTCCACCGACTCTCATGATGTGTGCGGCGATATCCTCACCGCCGTCCGGGAACTGGTGGGCGAGGATGTGGTGATCGCCGCCAGCTGCGACCTCCATGCCAATGTAACCGAGCGGATGATGCGTGCCGCCGACTGCATCAGCGGCTTACAGACCTATCCCCATCTGGACTTTTACAACACCGGCCGCCGCGCCGCCATGCTGGCTGTGCGCAAGCTGCAGGGCAAGCCCACCGTGACGGCGTGGACCGCACTGCCCCAGATCGCCCCTGCCCACGGCTACACCACCAGGCAGGGCGGCTTCAAGCAGCTGATGGAAAAGGGTTTGGCCATGGTGGAGGACGGAGAGATCATCGACTTCTCCCTCTTCCAGATGCAGCCGTGGCTGGATGTGGATGTGGCAGGCAGCGCCGTGCTGGTGACGGCGGAAACGGAAGAAAAGGCGGTGGCGGTGGCTGCCGACTTCGCCAAAGAAGAATTCGCTCTGCGTGAAGAACTGCAGGGTCCCAAACTGTGGACCATCGCCGAGGTGGTGCAGGCTGCCATCGACAATCCCGAGGACAAGCCGGTGGTGCTGGTGGACAGCGCCGACTCCCCCGGTGCCGGTTCCAACGGCGACAGCGCCGAGGTGCTGCGCTACCTGCTGCCCCACCGGGACACCATGCGTGCCGCCGTGACGGTGGCGGATGTACCTGCTGTGGAGAAGGCCTTCGGTCTTGGCGTGGGAGGCAAAGCCGAGTTTGTGCTGGGCGGCACGATGGCCCCGTCCCTCAGCGCCCCGGTGGAGGTGGCCGACTGTGTGGTGAAGAGCCTGCACGACGGCAAGTTCATGCTGGAAGGACCTATGGGCAGGGGAACGAAGGTTTCCATGGGCCGTGCCGCCGTGCTGCAGGCGGGTCAGCTGCTGATTCTGGTGTGCAGCAACAGCAGCAAC
>JAZRRQ010000039.1:0-10724 GCA_045650885.1 Vescimonas sp.
GGGCGTCCACGCCGTAACGCTCCGCCAGCAGGTAGGGATCCACCACATTGCCCTTGGATCTGGCCATTCTGGCGCCGTCCAGCAGCAGCCAGCCGTGGCCGTAGACCTTTTTGGGCAGGGGCATCCCCATGCTCATGAGCATGGCGGGCCAGATGATGGAATGGAATCGGACGATCTCCTTGCCGACGATATGGACGGCTGGCCAGTATTTTTCGAAATCATCATACCTGTCATTGTAAAGCCCGAGCGCCGTACAGTAGTTGGAAAGAGCATCTACCCAGACATATACCACGTGCTTGGTATCGAAATCCACGGGGATGCCCCAGCTGAAGCTGGTGCGGGAAACGCAGAGGTCTTCAAGGCCGGGCTTGATGAAGTTGTTGACCATCTCGTTTACGCGGGAAGCGGGCTCAAGGAAGGTGCCGGATTCCAGCAGATCCTGTACGGGCTTTGCGTACTTGGAGAGACGGAAGAAGTAAGCCTCTTCCTCGGCGTACTTTACCTCGCGGCCGCAGTCGGGGCACTTGCCATCAACAAGCTGGCTGTCGGTCCAGAAGCTCTCGCAGGGAGTGCAGTACTTGCCTTTGTATGCGCCCTTGTAGATGTCGCCCTTGTCGTACATCTTCTTGAAGATCTTCTGGACAGAGGCAACATGATAATCGTCGGTGGTGCGGATGAAACGGTCGTTGGAGATGTTCATCAGCTTCCACAGATCCAGAATACCACCCTCGCCTTCCACGATGTGGTCCACGAACTCCTGAGGAGTCACGCCGGCTTCCTTGGCCTTGTTCTCGATCTTCTGGCCGTGCTCGTCGGTACCGGTGAGGAAGCAGACGTCGCAGCCGGTCAGGCGCTTATAGCGTGCCATGGCGTCGGTGGCCACGGTGCAGTAGGTGTGGCCGATGTGCAGCTTGTCGGAGGGATAGTAAATGGGGGTGGTGATGTAGAATTTCTTGCTCATGGGGTCTTATCTCCTTTTCTGCCGCGGCGAATGGAACCGCGGCTTAAAATATTTTGCGGAATAAGGGGGTGGATATGCAACAAAAAAACGCCCCTGACAAACGTCAAGGGCGACACAATGCCGCGGTACCACCTTGGTTCGCCGCAAAAGCGGCCTCGTTTCGCTGTCACGGGCGTACCCGTCCCCGCCTAAAGAATATCTCTCAGCGAGGCAGCTCCGGGGCCATGTTCAACTGCGCTTGCCGGGCCCGCTTTCACCTTGCCGGGCTCTCTGGTGCCGTTTCGCGCCGCTTACTCTTCCCATCATTGCCTTTGGTCATATTTACCGATACAGCTTACCCCAAAATGGCAGATTTGTCAATAAAGAGGCGGCTTTTACAGTGCCACAACAGAAGAAAATGTTGCAAAAGACGCTTTTCTTTACCCGCAGCTGTGGTATACTGAGAAAAACAAAACCTTGGAAAGAGGAGGAATCAATATGAAACTGGTTTCCTGGAACGTCAATGGCCTGCGGGCCGTGCTGGGTAAGGGGTTTCTTGACTATGTAGCTGAAGAGAATCCCGATATCATCTGCCTGCAGGAGACGAAGCTGCAGCCGGAGCAGGCGGTATTTGATCTGGACGGCTACCATCGCTTTTTTAACTCTGCCGACAAAAAGGGTTACTCCGGCACGGCAATTCTCACCAAGAAAGAGCCCTTGTCCGTCACCTACGACTTCGGCGACGATATCCACCGCCATGAAGGCCGCATCATCACCGCCGAATATGAGGACTTTTACCTGGTGTGCTGTTATACCCCCAACTCGCAGGACGGATTGAAGCGGCTGGACTACCGCATGCAGTGGGAGGACGATCTGCGCTCTTATCTGCGCAGTCTGGACGCAATCAAGCCGGTGGTCTACTGCGGTGACCTGAACGTGGCACATGAGGAAATCGACATCAAAAATCCTAAATCCAACCGTAAAAACGCCGGATTCACCGACGAAGAGCGCGCAAAGATGACGCAGCTGCTGGCCTCCGGCTTTGCTGATACGTACCGCAGTCTCCACCCGGACAAGGTGGAGTACTCCTGGTGGAGCTATCGCTTCAACGCCCGGGCCAACAACGCCGGCTGGCGCATCGACTACTTTGTGGTGTCCGAACGTCTGATGCAGCGCGTTACCGGCGCCGCAATCCGCACCGATGTATTCGGCAGTGACCACTGCCCCGTGGTGCTGGAACTGACATAAAGAAAATGCCGCCTGTGGCGGCATTTTCTTTATGTCTTTTTGCCGCAACCTTTTCCGGCGGGGGTTGCATTTTTTGGAAGAACATAGTATACTGAATTTTAGTGCATTTCCCTGAAATTATTGTGAAAGTAATAACAAAATCACATATAACAACAAAACTGGAGGAGAAACATTATGAAAGTTCTGGTTATCAACTGCGGATCTTCTTCCCTGAAGTATCAGCTGATCGACATGGAGGGTGAAGTCCTGCTGTGCAAGGGCCTGTGCGAGCGCATCGGCATGGAGAACAGCGTCATCACCCACAAGCTGCTGCACGGCACCTGGTCCGTCAACAGCCCCTTCCCCACCCACGCTGAGGCTTTTGCCAAGGTGGTGGAGATGCTGACCACCGGCGAAGGCAAGGTTATCGACAGTGTCAGCGAAATCAGCGCTATCGGCCACCGCGGCGTTCACGGCGGTGAGCACTTCCGCGAGAGCGCACTGGTCACCGAGGACCTCATTAAGGCTTATGAGAACCTGAGCCCCCTGGCCCCCCTGCACAACCCCGCCGGCGTTGTGGGTCTGCGCGCTGCACAGAAGGTCTTTGGACCCGATATGCCCAACGTCATGGTCTTCGACACCGCTTTCCATTCCACCATGCCTCCCAAGGCTTTCATGTATGCCCTGCCCTATGAGTTCTATGAGAAGTACGGCGTCCGCCGCTACGGTTTCCACGGCACTTCTCACTGCTTCGTCTCTCAGGCTGCTGCCAAGTATCTGGGCAAGGATCCCTCTGAGCTGAAGATCATCACCTGCCATCTGGGCAACGGTGCTTCCATCGCTGCTGTCGACGGCGGCAAGGTGGTGGATACCTCCATGGGTATGACTCCTCTGGCCGGTCTGATGATGGGTACTCGCTCCGGCGATATCGACCCCTCTATCCCCAGCTATCTGATGAAGTGCACCGGCATGAACAACGAGGAAATCGACCATATCCTGAACCACCACTCCGGTCTGAAGGGCGTTTCCGGTGAGTCCAGCGATAAGCGCGACCTGGATGTGGCTGTGGAAGCCGGCATCAAGCGCGCCATTCTGGCCAGCGAGATGTTCAACTACGACATCAAGAAGTATGTGGGTGCTTACGCTGCCGCTATGGGCGGTGTGGACTGCATCGTCTTCACCGGCGGTATCGGTGAGAACGACAACGGTGTGCGTGAGGACGTCTGCTCCAACATGGAGTTCCTGGGCATCGAGATCGACGAGCACAAGAACCTCAAGCGCGGCCTGGATATCAACGAGATCTCCACTCCCGCTTCCCGCGTGAAGGTGCTGGTCATCGCCACCAACGAAGAGCTGATGATCGCTCGCGATACCGCTGCTATTGTTTCTGCTCTGTAAAAAGTTTCATCAAAAAGCCGCCGTTTGAAAAAACGGCGGGTTTTTTGTAACAAAACGGCAGGCATTGGTGTATAATGGATGAAAGAAACACAGAAGGGAGGCGGCAGCGAGATGATGGAAGCGTTTTACCGGGAAAATTATCCCATCGTTTACGGCTATCTGCTGGCCCTTTGCGGTGATCCGACGCTGGCAGAAGAACTGGCTGCCGCCACCTTCTGCCGTGCGGTGGAAAAAGTGGATACATACGATGCCCGTTTTCAGCCGTCTACGTGGCTTTGCACCATCGGCCGCAACCTCTTTTTGAACGACTGCCGCCGCAGGAAAAAGCTGACGGAGCTGGAGGCGGCGGAGTATATGACGGCACCGTCGGCCGAGGCGACGGTGCTGGAGCGCGAGACGCTGGAAGAAGTCTGGCGCATTTTGCAAAAGGCTTCTTGTGAGGGGCGGCAGGTGTTTCTCATGCGGCTGGAGGGCATGGCCTTTCGTGATATCGGCCTTGCATTGGGCAAAACGGAAAACTGGGCAAGAGTGACATATTTCCGTGTAAAAAGTAAGATTTTGCAAGAAATGGAGGGTGAAATATGACTTGTGACGTGATCCGTGATCTGCTGCCGCTGTGCGCCGACGGTGTGGCATCGGAAGAGAGCTGTGCTGTTGTGGAAGAGCATATCCGTACTTGCGAGGCGTGCCGCGCCCTCTATGAGAGCATGTGCGCCCCTCTGGAAGTACAGGAAGCGCCCAAAGAGCCGGATTATATGGTCGCCATCCGCCGACAGAAAAAAGAACGCCGCCGGTTTCTTCTGCTGGCGTATGGCATTCCTCTGGGCATTCTTTTGCTGTTGCTGGTAGGCTGGGAGGTAAAAAACACGACGAAGGAAGAGGTGTGGTTTTATGATAGCACCTCCGTTACCTCCGCGCAAGTGGCCCGGGAGATGCCGCAGGCGTTGCTGACACAGGCGGAAAAGGAGCTGGCGAAGGTGATCTTCTCCCTGCCGGAGGTGCAGGCGGCGCTGGCGGAAAATGCCGGATCTCCCTTATCCGAATCCGAGCTGCCGGAGGAGGTGTGCCGTGATCTGCTGGTGCGAGCCGGTGTTGATCCCGACAGCGTGAAACGCGGAAATGCAGGCATCTGGCGCAGATCCGTGTATCTGGACTACTTTGACGGCGAATACCGCTGCAGTTTGAACTTTACAGATAACGATGAGAGTGGCTGCGCAGATTTCCTGAAAAAGTATACGAAAGAGTCTCCACAGGTGGATGAAAACGGAATTGTGGATATAATAAGGGATAACACACCTGGTTACCATGCTGAGCTCAACGTCGCTATGATCGGGAGCACGCAGGAAGACGCGTACATCACCTATCAAAAATCGGTGTTTAAGCGAGACTGGCTGGGATTTTTGAAAAGAGACTGACTGACAAAGGGGAGCGTTACCGCTCCCCTTTTTTCTTGTCGGAAGAAAGATGCCGTGGTATAATGAAGCAAATTGATCTCTGGAGGATGCGACTATGGAACTGACGCTGCATGTGACCTATACCGCCAAACCCGGCTGCCGGGAGGCTTTTGTGCGGAAGATCGTGACGAAGGGCATTCTCACGGCGATCCGTGCCGAGGACGGCTGCCTTGCTTACGACTACTACTTCTCCGCGCAGGATGAAAACGTGGTGCTGCTGGTGGAGCGGTGGGAGAGCGAAGCCCACCTGCGCGTCCACCTGACCCAGCCTCATATGGCGCAGCTGCGGAAAATTAAGGAAGAATTCATCGAAACTACCCGTCTTGTCCGGGTACAGGAGGAAGACTATGCTCTTTGACACCCATGCCCACTATGATGATGACTGGTTCGATGAGGATCGCGATACCCTGCTGGCTTCTATGCCGGAAAAGGGCGTGGGACTGATCGTCAATCCCGGTATCACGGTAGAAACCAGCCGCCAGGCCATCGCCATGGCGGAGCAATATCCCCATATGTATGCCGCGGTGGGCATCCACCCGGAAAACTGCCACGATTTTGTGCCACAGCACATCGACGCGCTGCGCGAGCTGGCCCGCCACCCCAAGGTGGTGGCCATCGGCGAGATCGGCTTGGACTACTACTGGGATACCAATCCTCCCAAGGAAGTCCAGCAGCAGGTGCTGAGGGCCCAGCTGGAACTGGCCCGGGAGCTGCAACTGCCCGTTATCATCCATGACCGTGATGCCCACGCCGACACCCTTGCTATGGTGAAGGAGTTCCCGGAGGTGAAGGGCGTGTTCCACTGCTATTCCGGCAGTGTGGAGGATGCCCGCACACTGGTGAAGATGGGGTGGATGATTTCATTTAACGGTGCCGCCACCTTTAAAAACGCCCGTAAAGCTCCGGAGGTCATCGCGGAGGTGCCCATGGAGCACCTGATGATCGAGACCGACGCGCCCTATCTGGCACCGGTACCTCATCGGGGCAAGCGCAATGATTCTTCGCTTATGTATCTGGTGGCGGATAAAATCGCGCAGATCAAGGGTTTGACCGCCGATGAGGTGGCCCAAATCACCTGGGACAACGGCAAACGGTTTTTCCACATACCGTAAGGAGGACAACGATGGACATCATCCAGACCTTTTATGATCAGCTTGCCACACAGTACGATCAGCTGTTTTCGGACTGGCAGGCCACGACGCAGGAGCAGGCTTCCTTGCTGGACGGAATCTTCCGGGAAAACGGATTTGATCGCACCGCCAGTGTGTTGGACTGCGCCTGCGGCATCGGTACCCAGGCTGTCGGCCTGGCCGCGCTGGGCTATCGCGTTACCGGTTCGGATATCAGCGAGGTGGAGCTTGTGCAGGCGCGGGAGCGGGCGGCGCAAAACGGCGTGGAGCTGTCGTTGGCATGTGCTGACTTCCGCCGGTTGGAAGAAACTTTTTGCGAAACGTTTGACATTGTTCTGGCTATGGACAATGCTCTGCCCCACATGCTCTCCGGCGATGATCTGGAGGCTGCGGTGCGGAGTATTGTGGGTCGGCTGGCGCCGGAAGGTCTTTTTGTGGCTAGTATCCGGGACTATGATACGCTGCTTGAAAGCAAGCCTCCCTATTCCCCGCCCTATATCCACAAGACAGACAAAGGACAGCGGGTTTCTTTCCAGACATGGGATTGGGAGGGCGAGAACTACCGGTTGGTGCAGTATATCATCAATGACGAAGGAACGCCGCGGGTGAGCAAGTTTACCTGTGAATATCGGGCCACGCGCAGAGAAGAACTGACGCAGTTGTTTCTTGCTGCCGGCTGCCGCGAGGTGGCATGGCGCTTTCCGGAAGAAACGGGCTTTTATCAGCCCATTGTGCTGGCGAGAAAGTGAAAATGAATAGCAAAAAGACGGCCTTTCGGCCGTCTTTTTAATACATTTTATCGATAAAATCAATCATTTCCGCCGTGGCATCCTCCCAACAGTTGGAAAGAACCTGAATGCCCGGCACAGCTTTGACGCTGTCGATGGCATTGGCGGGAGCGAAGGCCTGATGGGCGAAGGTCAGCATAGGGATATCGTTGGCGTGATCGCCCATGGTGTACACGTGGCGCTGCTCGATGCCCAGAAGCTCGGCCAGTGTCTTGACCATACCGCCTTTGTTGGCACCGTGGACGGTGACCTCCAGCAGATGATCGGAGGAGGACACCACCTCATATTCGCCGCGCCAGGGGCGCGTGGCAATGAAATCCAGGACCTTCTGCTGTACATCCAGTGTTTCTTCAAACACTACCTTCAAAATGGGGGAAGGAGCCTCCCAGATAGAAGGCAGTGTCACGGCGGGCAGATGAGTTAAGTGCTTGTGGCGCTCGGTGTACTCGTTGGGATTGACCACGAAAATAGAGTTGTTGTCGTGGTAGACCTTGAAGGCCAGCGGGCCTACGGCATCCAGAATCTCCGTGACATGTGCGCGGATGATTTCGGGCAGAAAGGCGGTGTGGAGATATTTTCCGGCGGCGTAATCGTAAATGGCGGCACCGTTGAAAAGAACGGTGGGGCCGTTCATGGGCACGCCGGCACGTACTACATCAAAGGCGGGCAGGGCGCGGCCAGTGGAGACGGAGAAAATGCCGCCTTCGGCCATAAAATACTCCACGGCTTTACAGTTTTTCTCGGAGACGGGAGGCGGAAGCGTCCCGCTAAACAGAGCGCCCTCGGTGAAAGCCATGGTGTTGTCGTAATCGCTGGCGATCAGCACGCCGTCAAACTTTCCCATACCGTGGTTTATCCTTCCGTTTTCGTGTTGCCGCCCTTGTTGCCGTGATGATGGCGGCGGCCACCGCGGGGGCGGGGGTGCTTGACCTGCTCTCCGCCTTCGGCTTTGCCGCCATCCTGAGGGGCAGCTGCCGGCTTGGGCTGGGGAGCGGGTTTCTTTTCAGCTGCCGCGGCAGGTGCCGTGCCGGCATTGGCGCCCTTAGCACCACCGTTGCCGCGACCGCCACGGTGTCCGCGACGGCGCTTGCTGCCGCCCTCGGGCTTGGCAGGTTCGTTCTGACTGTCGTTCTCTTCGCGCTTGTCCTGACGGACGGTTTCGTTCTTGGGTGCGGCCTGCTGGGCAGCGCTATCCTCACCCTTACCCTTTCCGCCGCGGCGGCCGCGGCGACGGCGGGAGGAGCGCTTTTCACCCTCATCTTCGCTGTCGACAGCATCGGACAGACCCTGCAGCGGCGTAAAATCGGCAAAGAAGTTGGGGACGGAGGTTTCTTCCTCTGTTTCTTCCACATAGCGGGCGGGGCGCTCCTTGGGCACGACGATACCGTCGCGGGAGCCTTTGCCGTTGCGCAGAACGCAGACCTCGCAATTGTGGTAGCACTGGGGCGCTTCGGGCCGCTCGTCCAGTCGGACGGTGACTTTTTCCTTGAGGATATTCACGTCGCAGACGTTACCGGGGCCGTCCGGCGTCTGGACGAAGGAGTCGTTCTTGGGCAGACGCTTGATGGCATCCTCGTAGGCGTCCTGCTCATACTTCAGGCAGCACATGAGGCGGCCGCAAGTGCCGCTGATCTTGGTGGGGTTCAGGCTCAGGTTCTGCGTCTTGGCCATCTTGATGGAGACAGGAACAAAATCGTCCATAAACTGGTTGCAGCAGAAAGGTCTGCCGCAAATACCCAGACCGCCCAGCATCTTTGCCTCGTCGCGCACGCCGATCTGACGCAGCTCGATGCGGCTGCGGAAGACGCTGGCCAGATCTTTTACCAGCTCGCGGAAGTCCACGCGGCCGTCGGCGGTGAAGAAAAACAGGATCTTATTGCCGTCAAAGCTGCATTCCACCCGTACCAGCTTCATTTCCAGGTTGTGCTGCTGGATCTTTTTCTGGCAGATGTCAAAGGCTTCCGCCTCGCGCTGCTGGTTGTATTCGGCGGTGCGGCGGTCGTTTTCTGTGGCCACGCGGACCAGAGGACGCAGGGGCTGAACAACCTGCGTATCCTCCACCTGATGGTTGCCTTCGGTGCAGGTGGCAAATTCCAGACCCTGGCTGGTCTCCACAATCACGTTGTCACCGGTACGTACCAGCGTGTTTTGGGGGTCGAAATAATAGGTTTTGGATCCGCTGCGGAAGCGGACAGAAATTACAGTGGTCATATGGTATTCTCCCATTCTGCGGCCAGAGCACCCAATACATGGCCCGGGCCTACGTTATATTGACATTCCAAAGCATAGCGGTGCAGCAGGTCTGTCAGCGCGGCAGTGCGCGCGGTGGTGAAGCTGCGGTTGATCAGCGCCACACCATCAGCCAGCGCGGGGTCGGTGCCGTCCTTGCCTTTTTGCACCAAAAGGGCCTCGGCGCATACACGCCAGGCGGTTTGCAGCAGCGCTTGCAGCTGCTCGCGTGAGATTTTGTGGTTTTCAAGACCGGCAGCGTACTGTGCCAGTTTTCCGGGCTTGCCGGCGGCCAGTGCCTGCAGGAACTCCATATCCGGCTGGGGCGTCTGCTCCTCCTGCTGCAGCTTCAGTTCCACGCAGCGCGAACGCACTGTGGGCAGCAGGCTGGCGCTGTTTTCCACACAGAAGAGGAAAGACGCGTAAGCGGGACCTTCTTCTACAATCTTCAAAAGAACGTTCTGGTCCCGTTCGTTGAGCTGCTCGCCACGGGGAAAAACGGCTACTTTCCGCGCACCCTCATTGGGGCGGATGTAAACTTCATGGCGGAAATCGCGGATGTCATCCACCGGCAGTTCCTTGTGGTCGTGATCCTCCACCGTCAGCACGTCGGGATGGATATCCGCCATCACTTTGCGGCACTGATTGCAGGCAAGACAGGGTTTGCCGTCGGCTGCGGTACACAGCATGGCGGCGGCTGCGTAGCGTGCAGCGGCTGCGCGATCGCCGGGTCCGGAGAGGATCAGGGCGTGGGGCAGGGCGCCGCGGCGTGCAAAGGCGCGAATGCGGCGGACGATCATGCTGTTTTCCGTGCTTGCTGCCATCATCCCGGCCTCCTGCTGCGTTGCTGACGGATGGACCTACTCCACCCAGTATATAGTCTGCATCAGTATATCACAGAATACAGCCGTCCTGCAAGGGCAGCTGCGCGCTTTTTTGCGCAAAAATCCCTGCATAACCAATGTAACCACACAAAATCAGAGATTTATAGGAAAAAGACGGGCTTTTTTCAAAACATATCTTGCTTTTGTAAAAAAATGTGCATATAATAAGGTGTTCACTTTGATACTTCATTTTTTAAACTTTATATGGAGGGAAAAACATGAGTAAGAAATTCTGCTACCTGTTCACTGAGGGTAACGCCTCTATGCGTGAGCTGCTGGGCGGTAAGGGTGCCAACCTGGCCGAGATGACCAACATTGGTCTGCCCGTGCCCCAGGGCTTCACCATCACCACCGAGGCTTGCACTCAGTACTACGAGGATGGCCGCCAGATCAACGCCGACATCATGGCTGAGATCATGGAGTATATCGAGAAGATGGAAGCCATCACCGGCAAGAAGTTCGGCGATCTGGAGAACCCCCTGCTGGTCTCCGTCCGCTCCGGCGCCCGCGCTTCCATGCCCGGTATGATGGATACCATCCTGAACCTGGGTCTGAACGAGGAAGTCGTTGAGGTCATCTCCAAGAAGTCCGGCAACCCCCGTTGGGCTTGGGACTGCTATCGCCGCTTTATCCAGATGTACTCCGACGTCGTTATGGAAGTCGGTAAGAAGTAC